>DATCMN010000194.1:0-4077 GCA_036563405.1 Naasia sp.
AGCCGCCTCGTCGAGCTCCCCGTCACGGAGGTGAAGCTCGACCTGTCGCTGACCCAGAACTCCTCGCCCGCGAGCACCGCGCTCATCTCCGCCGTCGTCAAGATCGCCGCAGCCCGCGGGCTGCGCGTGGTCGCCGAAGGCGTCGAGACCCGGCGCCAGTACGAGCGGATCACCGCCCTCGGCTGCCATCGCGCCCAGGGCTACCTCATCGCGAAGCCGATGCCCTGCGAGGACCTCGAGGCCCGGCTCGACGAGGACGTCGTCTTCTCCTGACCGGCTTCGCGGAAGGGCGCCCGAACGACATCGGCGCCCCCGTTCCGAGGAACCGGGAGCGCCGATGGGGGCGTCGGGACGTATCAGAGACTGTCGTCGAACACCGTCGAGGAACCGAGATCCTCCTCGTGGCTCTTCTCCGGCGCGTCGCCGCCGACGTCGAGCTGCGTCCACGTCACCGCCATGCCGGGCGAGAACAGGATGTCGATCCCAGGGCCGCCGCGCAGCGGCGGGATGTTGACATAGCCGCCGCCGTCCTTGATGGCGGCCAGGATCTGGTTCCGAAGCTCGGTGACCGGGTCGGGCAGGAAGAAGTCGCGCCCCTCAACGGTGAGCCTGTGCAGTATCAATCGGATCGAACCTTCTTCAGTCGGGTACGGACTCCAGCAGGCTAGCGGCTGTCTCCGAGCCCTGATGCCCCTTGCGGCGAGGGGGCGGCGCCGCGTAGGAGGCAGCGACCCCAGCGCCGCCGGGAGGCGCCTGCGGGGCACAATGGTCCGATGGATGCCGTCGACGCCCTGGGCGAGATCGCCTTCTGGCTGGAGCGCGAACTCGCCCCGTCGTTCAAGGTGCAGGCATTCCGGCGCGCGGCTCAGACGATCGCCGGGCTGAGCACGGAGGAACTCGCCGCACGGGCGGCGGACGGCCGGCTCGGGCGCATGAAGGGCATCGGCGGGCGCACCGGCGAGGTGATCCGCCAGGCGGTCGCGGGCGAAGTGCCCGACTACCTGGCGAACCTCCGCGAGCGGAGCGCGCCGCTGGCCGAGGGAGGCGCGAGCCTGCTGAGCGCCCTGCGCGGCGACCTGCACAGCCACACCGAGCGCTCCGACGGCACCACGCCTATCGAGGCCATGGCGGCCGCTGCTCGCACTCTGGGACGCGAGTACCTGGCGGTGACCGATCACTCGCCGAACCTCACGATCGCGAACGGACTGAGTGCGGAACGGCTCGCCCAGGAGATCGACGACATCGGGCGGCTCAACGAGGGCTACGGCGGGTTCCGCCTGCTGACCGGCATCGAGACCGACATCCTGGAGGACGGCACCCTCGATCAGGCCCCTGAGATGCTCGACCGGCTGGACGTCGTCGTCGCGAGCGTCCACTCCAAGCTGCGTGCCGACCGGGGCACGATGACGCGACGCATGCTCGCCGGGATCTCCGCGCCGCAGACCAACGTGCTCGGGCACTGCACCGGGCGGCTCGTCTCCGGCTCGCGCGGAACCCGCCCTCCGTCGGAGTTCGACGCGAAGCGGGTGTTCACAGCGTGCGCGGAGAACGCCGTGGCGGTGGAGATCAACTCGCGCCCCGAGCGCCAGGACCCTCCGGACGACCTCCTCCAGCTGGCTCTGGACGCCGGCTGCCTGTTCAGCATCGACACCGACGCCCACGCGCCCGGCCAGCTCGACTTCCTCGCCTACGGCGCCGAGCGCGCCGCGAAGAACAAGGTGCCGGCGGACAGGATCATCACGACCTGGCCGGTCGAGCGCCTGCTCGAGTGGACGCGCGCGAAGCGCTGATCAGGCGGCGAGCAGCTGGGTGTCGCGCCGCGCCGTGCTCGCGGCCGCGCCGCTGGCAGGGAGTTCGTGCGTCCGCTCCCGCCGCCGCGCGGTGAGGTCGAGCACCGGCGCCTCCGCGTTCCCGAGCCGGCGGCCCGTCTCGACGAGCAGGGCGGACAGAGGGAGGCCGAGCACCCGGCTCACCGTCGCCAAGATCTCGGACGACGCCTCCTTCCGTCCCCGCTCGATCTCCGACAGGTACGGGAGCGACACCTTCGACGCGTCGGCCAGTTGACGGAGGGTCATCCCCCGTCGGAGCCGGGCGTCGCGCAGGGCCACTCCGATCGCGTGTCGCAGCAGCATCGCGCCTCCCCGTCTCGCACCGGCGCGGCCGAACCGCACGGTTCGCCCAGGCTACAAGCCGCCTCGACCCGGGCGGCGGCCCGCCGTTCTGCCCTCAGCAGAACCGTCCGGCGGCGGACCGCCCGGGACTTCCCCCTTGCGCAACCGCTGTTCGAGGGGCACACTACTTTCCATTCCGGCAAGTGGAGAGGAGCGGCCATGAACGACGAGGTTCTCGACCCGAAGGTGATGCTCGAGCGGTCGGCCCGGCTCGGCGCCCTGACCCGTGCGGAGGCGTCCCCGGGACCGTTCGCCTGGCTCGCAGCCATGGCGGCGCTCATGCCCGTCACCTTCGCCGGCATCGGCTCGGCACGCGGCGAGGACGGCGTCCTGGCCGTCGCGCTGGTGTTCGGCGCCACGGTGGGCCTGCTGAGCGTCACGCTGATGCGCGGCCGCGCCTTCTCGGTCGGCTTCCGGCGACGCTTCGTGCCCGCCATGCTGGCCTGGGGCACCGCCTTCGGCGTGTTCCTCAGCGTAGGCCTGCTGATCCTGCGCACCGAGCTGCTGTACTGGATCCCGGCCGGGATCATCGTCGCGCTGCCGCTCGCCGTGGCGGCCTGGCGGGAGGACGCGCTGCGCCGTGGTCGCTGAACCGGCCGAGCGGCACCCGCGCCACGACCTCGACCCGGTCATCCACCAGCCGGTGCGCTTCTCCATCCTGGCGATGCTCGTCGCGGCGGAGGACGTCCAGTTCGCGATGATCCGGGACGTGGTCGAGGTGAGCGACTCCGTGCTCAGCAAGCAGCTGACCCTGCTCGAGCAGGCAGGGCTGATCGCCATCCGCAAGGAGTTCGCCGGCAAGTACCCGCGCACCTGGGTGCGACTCACCCCCGACGGGCGCGTCGCCTACACGGCGCACCTCGACGCGCTGCGGGCGATAGTCGCCGGAGCCGCTCCCGGTTCCTGAGGCCCCGAGGCTCTGCAAGGATCGATCGGGTGACTGCCGTCATCCTCGCCCAGGACCTGCAGAAGCGCTACGGCGAGGTCGCGGCGGTCGCGGGGATCGACTTCGCGGTGCAGCCCGGCGAGGCGTTCGGGCTGCTCGGGCCGAACGGCGCCGGCAAGTCCACCACGATGCGGATGCTCGGTGCAGTGTCCAGCCGCACCGGCGGGAACCTCGAGATCCTCGGCCTCGACCCGGACCGGCACGGGCCGGAGATCCGCGCCCGGCTCGGAGTGGTGCCGCAGAGCGACAACCTGGACCGGGAGCTGCGGGTCCGCGACAACCTGATCGTGTACGGCCGCTACTTCGGCATGACCCGTCGGGAGCTCGGCCCGCGCGCCGACGCGCTCCTCGAGTTCGCCCAGCTCGGCGACCGCGCCAAGGCGAAGGTGGAAGAGCTGTCCGGCGGCATGAAGCGCCGGCTCACCATCGCGCGGGCCCTCATCAACGACCCGAGGATCCTGCTGCTCGACGAGCCGACGACAGGCCTCGACCCGCAAGCGCGGCACATCCTCTGGGATCGGCTGTTCCGGCTCAAGGAGCAGGGCACCACGCTCGTTCTCACCACGCACTACATGGACGAGGCCGAGCAGCTGTGCGACAGGCTCGTGGTGGTGGACAAGGGCGCCATCATGGCGGAGGGGTCGCCCGCGCAGCTCATCGCGCGCTACTCGAGTCGCGAGGTGCTGGAAGTCCGCTTCGGCTCGGAGCAGAACGCGCGGGCCGCCGAGCAACTGGCGGGGCTCGGTGACAGGCTGGAGGTGCTGCCGGACCGCATCCTCGTCTACAGCGACAACGGCGAGCGGGAGCTCGCGGCCCTCACTGCGCGCGGCCTGGCCCCGCTGACGAGCCTCGTGCGGCGGTCCTCGCTCGAGGACGTGTTCCTGCGCCTCACCGGACGGAGCCTCATCGAATGAGCGCCGTCATCCGGGGTGCGGCGCCCGTCGACCACGACCGCGCCGC
>DATCMN010000195.1:0-23218 GCA_036563405.1 Naasia sp.
GAGGGTGACCTCGTACTCCGCCTTCTCCGGGACGCCGACCCGCCACTTGCCCTCGTCGTCGGTGTCGACCTGGACCTCGTAGCCGCCGGGGCCGGTCACGGTGATGGAGACGTCACCGAGCGGCTCGCCCTTGTTCTGCACGTTGCCGCTCACCCGGAACGGCTCGTCCATGTTCGCCTCGTCCGCGGAGGCGGGGGACGAGGTGAGGAAGGTGAGCGCCGCCACGAGGGCGAGCAGGGTCAGGATCATCATGCCCGCGTACCTGCGTAGCGGTGCGATGTGCTTGGCCGATGCCACGGAGCCTCCAGGCGCTGTGTCGGAGGGCCCGTGCGGGCCTCTGATGCGAACGCAACAATACTGAGGCATTGTGTCCGCGGTGTTTCACATCCGGACCCACACTATTCTGGGAATACGAGGCGACCCAGCCCGTTGATCGTGGTAGGAACGGGCGCGCGACCCGGACAGCAGCTACCCACGCGGGGGATACATGGACTCACACGACCCGTTCGGCTTCGTCGGACTCACCTACGACGACGTCATGCTCCTGCCGGGGCACACCGACGTCATCCCGAGCGAGGCGGACACCTCGTCCCAGCTCACGCGCCGCATCCGGGTCGCGGCACCCCTCCTGTCCTCCGCAATGGACACGGTGACCGAGTCCCGGATGGCGATCGCGATGGCCCGGCAGGGCGGCATCGGGGTGCTGCACCGCAACCTCGCGATCGGGGACCAGGCGGCGCAGGTCGACCAGGTCAAGCGGAGCGAGTCCGGGATGATCACCAACCCGGTCACCACCACGCCGGACGCGACTGTCGCCGAGGTGGACTCCATCTGCGGCCGCTTCCGCGTCTCCGGACTCCCCGTGGTGGAGGGCGACGGCAAGCTCGTCGGCATCATCACCAACCGGGACATGCGCTTCGTGTCCGCGTTCGAGAAGTCGACCACCCTCGTCCGCGACGTGATGACTCACGAGAACCTCATCACCGCCCCGGAAGGCATCGACCCGGACGGCGCCGTCGCGATCCTCGCGCAGCACAAGATCGAGAAGCTGCCGCTCGTCGACTTGGAAGGCCGCCTCAAGGGCCTCATCACCGTCAAGGACTTCGAGAAGAGCGAGAAGTACCCGTACGCCACGAAGGACGCCGAGGGCCGCCTGCGGGTGGGCGCCGCGATCGGCTTCTTCGGCGACGCCTGGGACCGCGCGGGCGCACTCCTCGACGCGGGTGTCGACGTGATCGTCGTCGACACCGCGAACGGTGACTCCGCCGGCGTGCTCGACATCATCCGCAGGCTGAAGGGCGACTCAGCGTTCGCCGGCGTCGACGTGATCGGCGGCAACGTCGCCACCCGCTCGGGCGCGCAGGCGCTCGTCGACGCGGGGGTGGACGCCGTGAAGGTGGGCGTCGGCCCGGGCTCCATCTGCACCACCCGCGTGGTGGCCGGCGTCGGCGTGCCGCAGGTGACGGCGGTGTACGAGGCGTCGCTCGCCGCGCGCGAGTCGGGCGTCCCGGTGATCGCGGACGGCGGGCTTCAGTATTCGGGCGACATCGCGAAGGCGCTCGTCGCGGGCGCCGACACGGTGATGCTCGGCTCGCTGCTCGCCGGCACCGACGAGAGCCCGGGTGACCTCGTCTTCATCAACGGCAAGCAGTTCAAGAACTACCGCGGCATGGGCTCGCTCGGCGCGCTGCAGACGCGAGGCAAGAAGACGTCGTACTCCCGGGACCGCTACTTCCAGGCCGATGTGCCGAGCGACGAGCAGATCATCGCGGAGGGCATCGAGGGGCAGGTCCCGTACCGGGGCCCGCTCGCCTCGGTCGTCTACCAGCTGACCGGCGGCCTCCGTCAGTCCATGTTCTATGTGGGCGCGCGCACCATCGACGAGCTGAAGGCGCGGGGCCGCTTCGTCCGCATCACGGCGGCGGGCCTCAAGGAGTCCCACCCCCACGACGTCCAGATGGTCGTCGAGGCCCCCAACTACCGCCGCTGACCCAACCCGCGCTCGCCGCGGTAGAAACGACCTCTGTGCAGTAGATACAACTACTGCGCCGAGGTCGTTTCTTATGCGTCGAGTCCTCCTCCCCAGCAGGGAGCGGGCGGAGGTCGTCCACTGTTCGTGGGCCGCCCCGGGGCGGAGCGGTGCTCGAGGGGATGCTGGGGCGGTGACCTCGCTCGTGTCCGGCTCGGCCCTGCTGCTCGCGGACGACCTCTCGCGGACGGGAGCGTCGCTGCGCGCTCTGCAGAAGGCGGTGGCTCGCGGAGAGGTGGTGAGAATCCGGCGCGGCGCCTACTGCGAGGCCGCGCGCTGGGCGGCCCTCGACGGACGCGGCCGTCACCTCCTCCGGATGCGCGCGGTCGCCGCGATGTCCACCAAGGACATCGTTTTCTGCGGGGCGTCGGCTGCCGCGGCATGGGACCTGCCTCGTCCAGGCGGGTGGGACGAGACCGTGCACGTGGCGGTCGCCGACACCCGGGGAGGCCGCTCCCACGGCGATATCCGATGTCGTGCGATCCCGTCCCCAGATGCCGCCGTCGCCGAGGTGGATGGCTTCCTCGTCACCGGCCGTGCGTCGACTGCTGTGCAAGAGGCGCTCGACCAGGAGTTCGTGATGGCGGTTGGGATATTGGATGCCGCCCTGCGCAAGCGCGATCCCCGCAGTGTGACCCGGCCCGACCTGCTCGCCGAGCTGGCGAAGCTCCAGCCGCGTCGTCACGCCACCCGAGCGCTGGCCGCCATCGACCTCGCTTCCCCTCTGTCGGAGTCTTTCGGCGAGTCCGTAGCGCGGGCCCGGCTCCACGAGCTCGGCTTCCCCCCGCCTCTGCTGCAGGTGCCGATGTCCGACGAGCGTGGCTTCATCGGTCGTGTGGACTTCTACTGGCCGGAGAGTCGAGTCGTCGGGGAGTTCGACGGAGCGGTCAAGTACCAGCGGCCCGAGTTCCTCAATGGACGGACTCCGGAACAGGCGCTCTGGCTGGAGAAGCAGCGCGAGGACCGCCTGCGGAGGCAGGCTGCCGGTGTCTTCCGGGCAGTCTGGGCCGACGTCATGGAGCCCGCACGCCTCGGTCGCATCGCTCGAGCTGCCGGCCTCTTGCCCTCACCGCGGTAGAAGACGCCTCGCCGCAGTAGTTGTTTCTGGTGCGCCGAGGGCGGTATTACTGCGCCGAGCGCAGCCGGCGGGTTCGGGGGCCCAGCCCGCGGGCAGGGGGCGGTCAGTAGGCTGGAGGGGTGAGCATGGAGTTCGAGATCGGACGCGCGAAGCGGGCCCGCAGGGCGTACGCGTTCGACGACATCGCCGTCGTGCCCTCGCGGCGCACCCGGGACCCCGAGGACGTCTCCACGACGTGGACGATCGACGCGTTCTCGTTCGGGATCCCCGTGCTGTCGGCCCCCATGGACTCCGTCGCCTCCCCGGCCACCGCGATCGCGATCGGCCGGCTCGGCGGACTCGGGGTGCTCAACCTCGAAGGCCTCTGGACCCGCTACGAGGACGCGGAGTCGAAGCTCGAGGAGCTGCGCGCCCTCCCGCCCGGCGAGGTGACCGCCGCCATGCAGCGCGTCTACGCGGAGCCCATCCGGCCCGAACTGATCAGCTCGCGCCTCGCCGAGATCCGCGCCGCCGGCGTCCCGGTCGCCGGCGCGCTCAGCCCGCAGCGCACCCAGGAGCACTACCGCACGGTGGTGGAGGCGGGCGTGGACCTCTTCGTCATCCGCGGCACCACCGTCTCCGCGGAGCACGTGTCGAAGTCGCGGACGCCGCTCAACCTCAAGGAGTTCATCTACGAACTCGACGTGCCGGTCATCGTCGGCGGCGCGTCCACCTACATGGCCGCGCTGCACCTGATGCGCACCGGCGCGGCGGGCGTGCTCGTCGGCTTCGGTGGCGGGGCGGCCTCGACCACGCGCGCCGCGCTCGGCATCCACGCCCCCATGGCGACCGCGGTGGCGGATGCGGCCGGCGCTCGCCGGGACTACCTGGACGAGTCGGGCGGCCGCTACGTGCACGTGATCGCGGACGGCGGGCTCGGCACCGCAGGCGACATCATCAAGGCGATCGCCGTGGGCGCCGACGCCGTCATGCTCGGGACTGCGCTCGCGCGCGCCACCGACGCGCCCGGCGGCGGCTGGCACTGGGGTCCGGAGTCGCACCATGCGGAGCTGCCGCGCGGCAACCGCGTGGCCGTCGGCCAGGTGGCCCCGCTCGAGCAGATCCTGTTCGGCCCCACACCTGTCGCCGACGGAACAGCGAACCTGATCGGCGCGTTGAAGCGTTCGATGGCCACCACCGGCTACTCGGACTTGAAGGAGTTCCAGCGGGTCGAGGTGGTCGTGGCTCCCTATCCCGTGCAGTAGCGGGCGGGGAGTGCGGCGACACCTGCGAAGCAGGACGGAGAGCGGGAGGAATCATGGCCCAGGGCAACAGCGTCTCGCTGTCGGCGAAGCTCGGACCGGAGGAGCGCACGGCCGCGATCCGCGCGCTCACCGAGAAGGAGCTCGACATCCTCGTGGTCGGCGGCGGGATCGTCGGCACCGGTGCCGCCCTCGACGCGGTGACCCGCGGCCTGCGGGTCGGCCTCGTGGAGGCCCGCGACTGGGCGTCCGGCACGTCGAGCCGCTCCTCGAAGCTGGTGCATGGCGGCATCCGGTACCTGGAGCAGCTCGACTTCCGGCTGGTCCGGGAGGCGCTCATCGAGCGGGGGCTGCTGCTGCAGCGCCTCGCCCCGCACCTGGTGAGGCCCGTCCGCTTCCTCTACCCGCTCACCCACCGTGTGTGGGAGCGGTTCTACATCGGCGCCGGGATGGCCCTCTACGACGTGTTCAGCTGGTCCGGTGGCCGCCCGCCCGGCGTCCCGCACCACCGGCACCTCACCAAGCGGCAGATGCTGCGTGCGATGCCGAGCCTCGCCGGGGACGCCTTCACCGGCGGCCTCACCTACTACGACGCCCAGGTGGACGACGCCCGCTACGTCGCGAACCTCGCGCGCACCGCCTCCTTCTACGGCGCCCACGTGGCGAGCCGCATCAAGATCGAGGGCTTCCTCAAGGTCGGCGAGCGCGTGGTCGGGGCGAAGGCGCACGACCTGGAGACGGGCGAGCGGTTCGACATCCGCGCCAAGCAGGTCGTCAACGCAACGGGCGTCTGGACCGACGAGACGCAGGCGATGGTGGGGGAGCGCGGCCAGTTCAAGGTGCGCGCCTCGAAGGGCATCCACCTCGTCGTGCCGCGCGACCGCTTCCAGTCGAAGATGGGCGTGATCCTCCGCACCGAGAAGAGCGTCCTCTTCGTCATCCCATGGGGCAGGCACTGGATCATCGGCACCACCGACACCGAGTGGACTCTCGACAAGGCCCACCCGGCCGCCACGGCCGCGGACATCGACTACGTGCTCGACCACGTCAACAAGATCCTCGCCGTCAAGCTGACCCGTGAGGACGTGGAGGGCGTCTACGCCGGCCTCCGCCCGCTGCTCGCCGGCGAGAGCGAGCAGACCAGCAAGCTGTCCCGCGAGCACATCGTCGCCCACTCGGTCCCCGGACTGGTGGTCGTCGCGGGCGGCAAGTGGACCACCTACCGCGTGATGGCGAAGGATGCGATCGACGAGGCCGCCGCCGCGCTGGACGGCCGGGTCCCCGACTCCGTGACCCAGGACATCCCGCTGCTCGGCGCGGAGGGGTACCAGGCGGCGTGGAACAAGCGCAGCAAGATCGCGCGCGCCTTCGGCGTGCACCGGGTCCGCATCGAGCACCTGCTCAACCGGTACGGCGTGCTCACCGACGAGATCCTCGACCTCATCCGCGCGCGACCGGAGCTCGGCGAGCCGCTGCCGGGAGCCGACGACTACATCGAGGCGGAAGTCGTCTACGCGGCGACCCACGAGGGCGCGCTGCACCTCGAGGACGTGCTCGCCCGCCGCACCCGCATCTCGATCGAGGCATGGGACCGCGGCGTCTCGGCCGCTCCTGTCGCCGCCCGCCTGATGGCGTCGGTCCTCGGCTGGGATGAGGCGACCACCGAGCGCGAGGTGCAGACGTACCTGCGCCGCGTGCAGGCGGAGCGCGCCAGCCAGCTGCAGCCGGACGACGAGTCGGCCGACAGGGTCCGCCTCGAGGCGCCGGACATCGTGGCGGTGCCGAAGACGTGACGCAGCCCTCGCTCGCGGCGGTCATGCTGCGGCCGAAGTCTCTCGCCCTGCTCGTCGTCTCGATCGGCGTGGCGCTCGCATTCGCGTTCTTCGGTCAGTGGCAGCTCAGCCGCGCGGTCGACAACGGCGACATCCTCGCCCGGACGACGGAGACGGTGCAGAGCCTGCAGGAGGTGGCCGCTCCGCAGGAGACGATCCGGAACGAGGCGGTCGGCCAGCTGGTCCGTGCCGACGGCGCGTGGGTGGACGGTGACTTCCTGGTCCTCGCCGAGCGCTACGACGAGGGCCGGCCCGGCTTCTGGGTCGCCGGCCACTGGCGCACCGATGACGGCGGCACGCTCGCCGTCGCGCTCGGGTGGACCGCCGACGAGCAGGACGCCATCGGGGCCGCGGCCGGGTGGAACGCTGACGGCGGCCCCGCTGCGACCGCGGTCGAGGGGCGCTATCAGCAGGCTGAGGCCCCCACGCCACCGGACGACGGCCGGGAGCTGCCCACCGAGATGGCGGTCGCCGCGTTCATCAACGAGTGGGCGGACGCCGTCCCGGCCTACAACGGCTACGTCACCCTCGCCGATGCCCCCGCGCCGCTCGCCGCCATCTACTCTCCGGCGCCCGAGCGCGAAGTGCAGCTCAACTTCCTCAACCTGTTCTACGCAGCGGAGTGGGTGCTGTTCTCCCTCGCCGCGCTCTACATCTGGTACCGGCTCATCCGGGACGTCTGGGAGAAGGAGCGGGACGAGGCGGAGGCGGCCGCCGGCGACGGGGTCCTCGCGGCCCGGAAAGTAGACTGACGTCATGCCGTCCGCGCCCCGGATCTCCGACTTCCCCCGGATCCGCCGGACGCTCGCCATCTACCGGGTCCTCGCCTACATCACGGGCGTGTTCCTGCTGATCCTCGTCGTCGAGATCTTCCTCAAGTACGTCCTCGGCCTCGAAGCGGAGGTCGGCGGACCGTACGGCCCCATCGCCCTGATCCCCACCGACACGCACACGGCGTTCGACCTGAGCCTCGCGGTGCAGATCGCTCACGGCTACGCCTACCTCGCCTACCTGGTCGCCGACTTCGTGCTGATCACCTACCTGCGGTGGCCGATCACGCGATTCCTGCTCATCGCGGCGGGCGGCGTCGTGCCCCTGCTGTCGTTCTTCACCGAGCACCGCATCACCCGAGAGGTCACCCAGTACCTCGACACGCGCGAGGCGGAAGCCCGGGCCGTTCCCACGGAGGCACCCCATTAGCGAGAACAGCCAGACGCCGAGCGACAGCCTCGACGTCGAGCCGGGCGCATCGCCGGCAGTCCCCGTCACCGACGCGCGGCCCGTCCTCGTCGTCGACTTCGGCGCGCAGTACGCGCAGCTGATCGCCCGGCGCGTGCGCGAGGCGAACGTGTACTCGGAGGTCGTTCCGCACACCGCCACCGCGGCCGAGATCGCCGCCCGCAACCCGCTCGGCATCGTGCTCTCCGGCGGTCCCTCCAGCGTGTACGAGGAAGGGGCGCCCGCGCTCGCGCCCGGGATCCTCGACCTCGGGATCCCCGTCCTCGGCATCTGCTACGGGTTCCAGGCCATGGCGCAGGAGCTCGGCGGCGAGGTCGCGCACACCGGGAAGCGGGAGTACGGGTCCACCGACCTCGCGGTTCGCGAGCACGGCTCGCTGCTCGACGGCGTCCCCGCCGAGCAGACGGTGTGGATGAGCCACGGCGACTCGGTCGCCAAGGCGCCGGCCGGCTTCCAGGTCCTCGCGAGCAGCGCCGCCACGCCCGTTGCCGCCTTTGCGAGCGACGAGCGGAAGCTGTACGGCGTGCAGTGGCACCCCGAGGTGAAGCACTCCCGGTACGGACAGGCCGTCCTCGAGAACTTCCTGCACCGGGCCGCCGGGATCCCCGGCGACTGGAACAGCGGCAACGTCATCGCCGAACAGGTGGAGCGGATCCGCGCGCAGATCGGCGACGCGCGCGTCATCTGCGGCCTCTCGGGCGGCGTGGACTCCGCTGTCGCCGCCGCCCTGGTGCAGCGGGCCGTCGGCGACCAGCTCACCTGCGTCTTCGTCGACCATGGCCTCCTCCGCCAGGACGAAGCCCGCCAGGTGCAGGAGGACTACGTCGCCGCCACCGGGGTGCGGCTCGTCACCGTCGACGCGAGCGACAGATTCCTCGACGGCCTCGCCGGCGTCACCGACCCCGAACAGAAGCGCAAGATCATCGGCCGCGAGTTCATCCGCACCTTCGAGGACGCGGCCGCCGCGCTCGTCCTCGAAGCGAAGGACGGCGGCGGCGAGATCCGCTACCTCGTGCAAGGCACCCTCTACCCGGATGTCGTCGAATCCGGCGGCGGCACCGGCACCGCCAACATCAAGTCCCACCACAACGTGGGCGGCCTGCCCGACGACCTCACCTTCGAACTCGTCGAACCGCTCCGGGCGCTCTTCAAGGACGAGGTCCGCGCCATCGGCCGCGAACTCGGGCTCCCCGAGGTCATCGTCGCCCGGCAGCCGTTCCCCGGCCCGGGGCTCGGCATCCGGATCGTCGGTGAAGTCACCCGCGAACGGCTCGAGCTGCTCCGCCACTCCGACGCGATAGTGCGCGACGAGCTCACCGCCGCCGGCCTCGACACCGAGATCTGGCAGTGCCCGGTGGTGCTCCTCGCCGACGTCCGATCCGTCGGCGTCCAAGGCGACGGGCGCACGTACGGGCATCCCATCGTGCTGCGGCCCGTGTCGTCCGAGGATGCGATGACGGCCGATTGGACCCGCGTTCCCTACGAGGTGCTGGCACGGGTGTCCAACCGGATCACCAACGAGGTGGCCGGGGTGAACCGGGTCGTGCTCGACGTCACGTCGAAGCCGCCGGGGACCATCGAGTGGGAGTAGCTCCGGTGAGGGCAGAGAAAGAGGGGCGGTCCGGAAGGACCGCCCCTCTTTCTGTTGCTCGCCCCGCCTACTCGCGCGTGAGCGCGAAGATGCGAAGGAATTCGATGTACAGCCAGACGATGGTGACCATCAGCCCGAAGCCGGCCTGCCAGCCGAACTTCCGGGGCGCGCCGCCCTCGACTCCGCGCTTGATGAAGTCGAAGTCGAGCACCAGCGAGTACGACGCCAGGAGCACCGCGAACGCGCCGATGATGACGCCGAGCGGGATGCCCATGAAGTCCATCGAGTAGAGGCCGAACGCCCCGCCGGCGACCGGTGCGTTGAACAGCATCAGGCCCAGGTTGATGAGGCCGAACACCGAGTACGCGATGATCGCGACGAGAAAGATCTTCGTCGCACGAGCGGAGGCGCGCACCTTGCCGCTCGCGAAGAGGGCGAGGACGATGCCGACGGTCACCAGCGTGGCGAGCACGGCCTGGAAGACCACGCCGCCCCACTCCGGGACCGATTCGAAGATGGCCGAGATGCCGCCGACGAAGAGGCCCTGGAACGCCGCGTAGGCGACGATCAGGCCGACCGACGGCTGCTTCTTGAAGGAGTTGACCAGACCGAGGATCAGCCCGCCGATCATGCCGACGAAGGCGAGGGCGGGGATGAACCAGGCGATCGCCGCAGTGACGAGCAGCACGGCGAAGAGGGACACGGTCTTGACGATCGTGTCCTCGTAGGTCATCCGGTCCGTCTGGTCCGGCGTCGCGGACGGGCGACGGTAGAGCTCGTCGAGCTCCACTGCGGACGGGATCGCCGCGGCAGCACCGCGGCCGTTGAAGGCGGGACTGTTCGCGAATGCGGGATTGGACGTAGCCATTGCTCCTCGAATCCTCCGAGGCCAAGACGGTCCTGGCCGGGAAGTGATCAGTCCTTACATTTTAGGGGCTCGAGTGTGGATTTCCGCTGATAGGAAGCCCGGACCGGCGGCGTTCGCGCACAGCGAGAATCGCGGTCCGGGGGCGCCGCGCCGGCCGGACCCGGCGTCAGAGGGCTCGCCTAGACTCGTTGCCCTGATGAGCATCGCCACCCCCACGTCCTCCCCGCTGCTCGAGGGACTGAACCCCCAGCAGCGGGAAGCGGTGCTGTACCGAGGCCCAGCCCTGCTGATCGTCGCCGGTGCCGGCTCGGGCAAGACGAGCGTCCTCACGCGGCGGATCGCGGGGCTCCTGGAGTCCCGCGAAGCCTTCCCCAGCCAGATCCTGGCGATCACCTTCACCAACAAGGCCGCGAGTGAGATGCGCGAGCGCGTGCACAGCCTGGTCGGGCGCACCGCCGACGGCATGTGGATCTCCACCTTCCACTCCGCGTGCGTGCGCATCCTGCGCCGCGAGGCCGAGCAGTTCGGCTACAACCGCAACTTCACGATCTACGACTCCGGTGACAGCCGCGCGCTCGTCAAGCGGATCATCAAGGACCTCGAGGCCGATGTCCTCGGCTTCACGGTGCCCTCCACCATGGGACGCATCTCCAAGCTCAAGAACGAGCTGGTCGACGTGGAGACCTTCGCCCGGCAGGCCAACTTCTCCGATCCGAACGAGGTCATGTTCGCGGAGATCTTCCGGCAGTACACGCGCTCGCTGTCGAGCGCGAACGCCTTCGACTTCGACGACCTCATCGGGCAGACCGTCTACCTCTTCCGGGCCTTCCCGCACATCGCGGCGCTCTACCAGAAGCGGTTCCGGCACATCCTGGTCGACGAGTACCAGGACACCAACCACGCCCAGTACGCCCTCATCCAGGAGCTGACGAAGGAGCCGGACGACGGGGACGGCGCCATGATCGCATCCGTCGGGCCGGCGTCGCTCACCGTGGTCGGCGACTCGGACCAGTCGATCTACGCGTTCCGCGGCGCCGACATCCGGAACATCGTCGAATTCGAGCGAGACTTCCCGGGCGCGAAGACGATCCTCCTCGAGCAGAACTACCGCTCCACCCAGAACATCCTGAGCGCGGCCAATGCGGTGATCGCCAACAATTTCGACAGGGTCGCGAAGAACCTGTGGACGAGCGTCGGCGACGGCGAGAAGATCGTCGGCTACACCGGCTATTCGGGTCACGACGAAGCGCAATTCGTGGCCGACGAGATCCAGGTGCTGCACGACAAGGGCATGGCCTATCACGACATGGCCGTCTTCTACCGCACCAATTCGCAGACCCGCGCGCTGGAGGAGATCTTCATCCGGTCGGCCGTGCCCTACCGGATCGTCGGCGGCACCAAGTTCTACGAGCGCGCCGAGATCAAGGACGCCATGGCGTACCTCATCTCGGTCGCGAACCCGGCGGACACCCTCGCTGTGCGCCGCATCCTCAACACGCCCAAGCGCGGCATCGGCCCCGCGACGGAGACGCAGCTGGCGGCGTACGCGGAGCGCGAGGGGATGACGTTCCGGGAGTCGCTGCGGCACGCGCCCGAACTCGGGCTGGGCCCCAAGGTGACGGCCGCCATCACGGATCTGTCGAACCTCCTCGACGAGGCGTGGTCGATCTCGACGCGGCCGGCGACAGCACCCGGTGACGGCGTCCCCGAGGTGCTCAGCCTGCTGCTGTCGAAGAGCGGGTACCTGGACGCGCTCCGGGCGTCACGCGACCCGCAGGACGAGGCGCGCGCCGAGAACGTGGAGGAGCTCGTCGCGGTGACGAAGGAGTTCCAGAAGAACAACCCCGAGGGCACGCTCCTCGACTTCCTCACCGACGTGTCCCTCGTCGCCGCGGCCGACGAGCTGGACGACTCGAGCGGCAGCGTCTCGCTCATGACGCTGCACACCGCGAAGGGTCTCGAATACGAGGCGGTGTTCCTCACCGGCGTCGAGGAGGATCTGCTCCCGCACCGGATGAGCGCCGGAGAGCCGGGCGGGCCGGCGGAGGAGCGGCGGCTCTTCTACGTCGGCATCACGCGCGCACGGAAGCGGCTGTTCCTGTCCCTCGCCATGACGCGCGCGCAGTTCGGCGACGTGTCCGTCGCGCTGCCGAGCCGTTACCTGCAGGAGATCCCGGCGGAGCTGATCGACTGGCGGCAGTCGCCGGGCATGGCGACGAGCCGCGGCGGGACCCAGCCGCGGGCGCTCAACGCGCGCCGCGACAGCTTCACCGGCGGCTACGGCATCCCGGACGCGCAGCCGCGGGTGAAGACCGAGTGGGCCAACAAGGTGACCGGCACGGTGCGCGACAACGGCAGCCTCGAGCTCGCTGCGGGGGACCGCATCCGGCACACCGACTTCGGCGAGGGCCGGGTGATGGGCGTGACCGGCGAAGGGCCGAAGCGCATCGCCGAGGTCCAGTTCGACACCGCGGGCCGCAAGCGGCTGCTCATCAAGGTCGCGCCGATCGAGAAGATCTGACGCCTCGCGATCAGTGCCGAGCGCCGTCACGCATCGCGTGGCGAGGTCCCGGCGCGCCGAGCGCCGGAACCTCGTTCCGCAATGCCAGCCGGCGCCGCGCTAGTTGGCGCGGGCGTACGCGTCCTGGACGGCCTTCGAGATGCGACCGCGGTCGGAGACCTGGTGGCCGTTCGCGCGGGCCCACTCCCGGATGTCCTGGAGGCGGTTCGCATCGCCGGCGCCGCTGCCGCCGGAACCCGAGCTGCGGGGCGCGGCCTGCGGCCGGCGCTGGCCGGTCGGGCGGGCCTTCGCGATGAACGGCTCTAGCGCCTCGGCGAGACGCTCGCGGTTCTCCTCGGAGAGGTCGATCTCATAGGAGCGGCCGGAGAAGGAGAAGGAGACAGTGCCTCCCGAACCGTCGGTGATGACCGAACCGTCAAGGTCGTCGACGGTTTCCACAATCACTTTCTGTGCCACGGATTCAACTCAGCAATCGCTCAAAGGGGAGATAAGGAAGGCAAAGCACAAAAGGCGCTTCCCCAATAGTGTAGGGAATCCCCGACGTCCTTCGCGACACCGTGACGAATTGTGCATTTGTGCGAATTCTCCGCTGCTATTCCGGAGGCTTCCCGGCCCCCGGCCGGCGGAGGCGCCCGTCGCCGAGCGGGTAGAGTCGTCCCCGTCCCCCGGCCCCGCCCGCAGGCGTCGGCCGTTCGAAGCGACGAAAGACCCGACACGCGTGGATCTATACGAGTACCAGGCCCGTGACCTGTTCGAGAGCTACGGGGTCCCCGTACTCGCCGGCATCGTCGCCGACACCCCCGAGGGCGTGCGAGCCGCGGCCGAGAAGCTGGGCGGCACCGTCGTCGTCAAGGCGCAGGTGAAGACCGGCGGCCGAGGGAAGGCGGGCGGCGTCAAGGTCGCCCAGAGCCCCGCCGACGCGGAGGCCGCAGCGCGCGCCATCCTCGGCCTCGACATCAAGGGCCACGTCGTCAAGCGGGTGATGGTCGCCGCCGGCGCCCGCATCGCGCAGGAGTTCTACTTCTCGGTCCTCCTCGACCGCGCCAACCGCTCCTACCTGTCCCTCTCGAGCGTCGAGGGCGGCATGGACATCGAGCAGCTCGCCGTCGAGAAGCCGGAGGCCCTCGCCCGCATCGAGGTGGACCCGCTCACCGGCATCGACGCCGCGAAGGCGGAGGAGATCGCCCGCGCAGCAGGCTTCCCGGACGAGCTGCTGGAGAAGATCACGCCCGTCCTGGAGCGCCTCTGGTGGATGTACCGGGACGAGGACGCGACCCTCGTCGAGGTGAACCCGCTCGTGCTCACCGAGTCCGGCGAGATCATCGCCCTCGACGGCAAGGTGACGCTCGACGAGAACGCGGCGTTCCGCCACGCGGCGCACGAGGCGCTCGGCGAGGCCGGCGACATCGACCCGCTCGAGGCGAAGGCCAAGGAGAGCGACCTCAACTACGTGAAGCTCGACGGTTCCGTCGGCATCATCGGCAACGGCGCGGGACTCGTCATGTCGACGCTCGATGTCGTCTCCTACGCCGGTGAGGCGCACGGCGGCGTGAAGCCCGCCAACTTCCTCGACATCGGCGGCGGCGCGTCAGCCGAGGTGATGGCGGCCGGTCTCGACGTCATCCTGCACGACCCGCAGGTGAAGAGCGTCTTCGTCAACGTTTTCGGCGGCATCACCGCGTGCGACGCCGTCGCCAACGGGATCGTCGGCGCCCTCGGCAAGCTCGGCGACACCGCTACGAAGCCCCTGGTCGTCCGCCTGGACGGCAACAACGTGGAGGAGGGCCGGCGGATCCTCGAGGAGGCCGCCCACCCGCTCGTCACCGTGGTCGACACGATGGACGCCGCCGCCGACAAGGCCGCCGAGCTGGCGAACGCCTGAGACCCGAGCAGAGGAAGCTAGAGATGTCGATCCTTCTCGACGAGAACTCCAAGATCATCGTCCAGGGCCTCACGGGCTCCGAGGGCACCAAGCACGCCGGACGGATGCTGGCCTCCGGTGCGCAGGTCGTCGGCGGCGTCAACCCGCGCAAGGCGGGCACCCAGGTGGAGATCGAGGGTGTGACCCTCCCCATCTTCGGGACCGTCGCCGAGGCGATCGCGGAGACCGGTGCCAACGTGTCCGTCCTCTTCGTGCCCCCGGCCTTCGCGAAGGCCGCCGTGCTCGAGGCCGTCGACGCGGAGATCCCGCTCGCCGTGGTCATCACCGAGGGCATCCCGGTGAAGGACTCCGCCGAGTTCTGGGCGCACGCGAAGAGCAAGGGCGGCACCACCCGCATCATCGGCCCGAACTGCCCTGGCGTGATCAGCCCCGGCAAGAGCAACGCGGGCATCATCCCCGCCACGATCGCCGGCCCCGGCCCGATCGGCCTGGTGTCCAAGTCGGGCACCCTGACCTACCAGATGATGTTCGAGCTGCGCGACATCGGCATCTCGACAGCCGTGGGCATCGGCGGCGACCCGGTCATCGGCACCACGCACATCGACGCGCTCGCCGCGTTCGAGGCGGACCCGGAGACCCGGGCCATCGTCATGATCGGCGAGATCGGCGGCGACGCCGAGGAGCGCGCTGCCGAGTTCATCAAGGCCAACGTCACCAAGCCGGTCGTCGCCTACGTCGCGGGCTTCACCGCTCCCGAGGGCAAGACGATGGGTCACGCCGGGGCCATCGTGTCCGGCTCGTCCGGCACGGCGCAGGCGAAGAAGGAGGCGCTAGAGGCGGCCGGCGTGCGCGTCGGCAAGACGCCGAGCGAGACCGCCGCCCTCATGCGCGAGGTCTTCGCCTCCGTCTGACCGGAGCGCCTCAGCCCCGGCGGCCGCCGCCGGGGCTAGGCTCCCCCGCGCATGAACCGATCGATGACAGCCGTGTCGGCCGCGCTCGACGCCGTGCTGGCGGTCGCGATCGGCATCGCCGTGCTGCTCGCGCCGCTCACCGCGCTGTGGGCGTTCCAGTACGGTCTCGCCGTCGACTGGGCCGTCTTCTACCGGGCCGCCGCCGACTTCTGGCTGCTCGGCCACGGCGTCGACGTGCGCTTCGTGCTCGATCCTGCGCTCGCGAGCGGTCTGGGGCTCGCGGGAGCCGACCAGCCTTTCGTCGTCACAATCGGCGTGCTGGGCTTCGCCGTCCTCAGCGCGCTGCTCGCGGCGCGCACGGGCGGCCGGCTTGACGCCCACGCGGCCCTCGGCGCCGGGGTGGCGATCGGCACCTTCGCGCTCCTCTCCGCCGCCGTGACCCTGACGGCGGGAGCGGAGGCGGCGCAGCCGTCCCGCTGGCAGGGCGTGCTCCTGCCCACGCTGGTGTACGCGGCAGGCCTCGGCGTGGGCCGCGTGCTCCTCACTCGCCCGGCTCCGGGGGAGAGCGGCGTGCCCCCGCTGCTCGCCCGCGTCCCGGCCGAGTGGCGTGCGCTCGGCGCCTCCGCCCTCCGGATCGGCGCCGCCTCCGTCGCCGGCCTCCTCGCCGCCGCCTCTCTCGCCGTCGCCGTGCTCCTCGTGTTCTCCTATGCGCGCGTCATCGCTCTGTACGAGAGCCTGCAGGCGGGCGGCCTGGGCGGGGCGATCCTGACGCTCGGCCAGCTTGCCGTGGTGCCGGACCTCGTCGTGTGGACGGCGGCGTGGCTCACCGGCCCGGGCTTCGCGCTCGGCACCGGGTCGTCCGTCTCGCCGCTCGGCACGGTCGTGGGGCCGATCCCCGCGCTCCCGGTGTTCGGGGCACTGCCGTCCGGTGCCCTCGAGTGGGGGTTCCTCGGCCTGATCGTCCCCGTCGTCCTCGCCTTCCTCGCCGGCGCCATCGCGCGGCCCCGGCTCGACCGGGACCTGTACGTGCCGGCGTCGATCGGCGAGGCGCTCGGCGCGGCCGCCGGTGCCGGTGTGGTCGGCGGGGTCCTGCTCGGCATCCTCGCCGCGGCTTCCTCGGGCTCCGCGGGTCCGGGGCGGCTCGCGGACGTGGGCGCGGAGCCGCTGCTCGTGGGCGCCATCACGGCGCTCGAGATCGCGCTCGGCGCCGCGGCCGGGCTGCTCTCCAGCCGTCGTCGCGACGTCGTCGAGCCGCACGAGACGGGCCCGATCGACCTCTCCCTGCGCCGCTGAGACCCCGCCGCTCGCGGCTAGGCTGTCCTGCGTGCTGTCCCTCGTCGTCCTGATCTCGGGCGGCGGTTCGAACCTCCGGGCGCTGCTCGAGACGGCGTCGCGCGCCGACTTCCCCGCCCGGATCGTCGCCGTGGGGGCGGACCGCGACGCCGCGGGACTGAGCCACGCCGAGGCCTACGGCATCTCCTCGTTCACCGTGCCGTTCACCTCCCACCCCGACCGCGAGGAGTGGGGCGAGGAGCTGCTGCGGCACCTGCACGCGTGGCAGCCCGACCTCATCGTGCTCAGCGGACTCATGCGTCTGCTGCCGGCGGCGGTGGTGCGCGAGTACTCGCCGCGCATCCTCAACACGCACCCCGCGTTCCTGCCCGAGTTCCCCGGCGCGCACGCCGTGCGGGACGCTCTCGCGGCGGGCGCCACGCAGACGGGCGCCAGTGTCATCGTCGTCGACGAGGGAGTCGACACCGGGCCTATCCTCGCGCAGGAGAGGGTGCCGATCCTGCCGGGCGACGGCGAGGACGCCGTGCACGACCGCATCAAAGCCGTCGAGCGGCGCCTGCTCGCCGACGTCATCGCCGGCATCGCGTCCGGAACCATTCGCCTCGAGGAGCACACCCAGACATGAGCGGCCCCCGCATCGACCCGAGCCTCTACCGGGAGCGCGACCGCGTCGCGCTCCGCCGGGCCATCGTCTCGGTGAGCGACAAGACCGGCCTCCTCGAGTTCGTCGGCGCGCTCGCAGCGGGCGGCGTCGAGATCGTCTCCACCGGCTCCACCGCGGCCCAGCTCGCCGAGGCGGGCGTCCCGGTGACCGAGGTCGCCTCCGTCACCGGCTTCCCGGAGTCGCTCGACGGCCGCGTGAAGACGCTGCACCCGTCCGTGCACGGCGGCCTCCTCGCCGACCTGCGGCTCGAAGACCACGAGCGGCAGCTGGAGGAGCTGGACATCCGCCCGTTCGACCTCGCGGTGGTGAACCTCTACCCGTTCGCGGCCACCGTCGCGGCCGGTGCGCCCGCCGGCGAGGTGGTCGAGCAGATCGACATCGGCGGACCGGCGATGGTCCGCGCGGCGGCCAAGAACCACGCGAACGTCGCCGTCGTCGTCTCGCCGGACCGGTACCCGGAGATCCTCGAGGCGCTCGGCGCGGGCGGCACGACTCTCGAGCAGCGCCGCCGGCTCGCCGCCGCCGCCTTCGCGCACACCGCCGGCTACGACCGCCAGGTGGCCGACTGGATGGCGGGTCAGACCGGCCAGCAGGACCAGGTCCTCCGCGTGGAGGCGACCCTCGACAAGACGCTTCGCTACGGCGAGAACGCGCACCAGCAGGCCGCCCTCTACTCCTTCGCCGGCGGCCGGGGCATCGCCCAGGCCGAGCAGCTGCACGGCAAGGAGATGAGCTACAACAACTACGTCGACGCGGATGCGGCCGTGCGCGCCGCGTACGACTTCGAGCGCCCGGCTGTCGCGATCATCAAGCACGCGAACCCCTGCGGGATCGCGGTCGGCTCCGCCAAGGCGCCGGACCCCATCGCGTCGGCGCACATGCGCGCCCACGAATGCGACCCCGTGTCCGCCTTCGGCGGCGTCATCGCAGCGAACCGGCCGGTCACCCTTCGCATGGCGGAGCAGGTCGCGGACATCTTCACCGAGGTGCTCGTCGCCCCCGACTTCGAGCCGGACGCCCTCACCGTGCTGCGCACCAAGAAGAACCTCCGCCTGCTCCGGCTGCCGGCCGACTACCGCCGGGAGGCCCGCGAGTTCCGCCAGGTGAGCGGGGGAGTGCTGCTGCAGACCGCCGACTCGTTCGCCGCCGACGGTGGCTCCGCGCAGTCCGACTCCGCCTCCTGGACCCTTGTGGCCGGCGAGGAGGCCGACGCGGGCACCCGGGCCGACCTCGAGTTCGCGTGGCGGGCCTGCCGCGCGGTGAAGAGCAACGCGATCCTGCTCGCCAACGACGGCGCATCCGTCGGCGTCGGCATGGGCCAGGTGAACCGGGTCGACTCCTGCCACCTCGCCGTCAGCCGCGCCGGGTCCCGGGCCCGCGGCTCGGTCGCCGCGTCCGACGCGTTCTTCCCGTTCTCCGACGGCCTCCAGGTGCTCCTCGACGCGGGGGTGCGGGCTGTCGTCCAGCCGGGCGGCAGCGTGCGTGACGAGGAGGTGGTTGCGGCGGCCGCCAAGGCCGGCATCGCGATGTACTTCACGGGCGAGCGGCACTTCGCGCACTGACCGCGACTCGGCAGTAGTGGCTGCCAACTCGCCGAGTTGACAGCCACAACTGCCAACTGGCCGGGCCCCGTTGCGCGGAGGCGGGGGCGGCCGGGGCGGGGGAGGGCCCGCCGGTAGGGTGGTCGGGTGAATCCGGACGCCCGACGCCTGCCCGCCGCCGTCCTCGCCTCCCTCGGCGTCGCGCTCCTCGCGCTCGCCGTGAGCGCGCTGGCGTTCTTCGTCGTCAACGGATTCGACTCGGCGATCTTCCCGAGCGCACTGTCCTTCTTCGGCTTCAGCACCCTGATCGCGTTCGTGCTCGTCGCAATCGGCGCGTACCTGACGCGGCTGCGCCCCCTCCTCGTCGCCCTCCTGGTGGGCCTCGTCTCCGGGCTCCTCGGCGCCTTCCTCGGCACCACGCTCTTCGCGGTGATCGACGGCGCCGTCTTCGGCGGCGACCTCCTCGGCGGCGTGCTGCAGACCCTCGGCGGCAACAACCTGCTCTTCGTGCTCGCGACGACAGTCGCGGCCGGCACCGCCGGTCCCCGCCTGATGCGCCTGTTCGAGCACCCGCGACCCGCCGTCCTCCGCCGCGGGCGGACGCTGCTCGTGCGGCTGCCCGCCGCCACGCTGGCGGACGGCGTGGTCACGCATCAGGAGCGGGTGCCCGTCGACACCGAGAGGGCCGACGAGCAGTGGGCCGCCTACGTCGACGCCTTCCGCGCGGAGGGCTGGGAGGTCGTCGAGGTGGAGGCGGCCGACGACCTCGCCGACTCGGTGTTCGTGGAGGACCCCATCGTCATCGCCGGGGGGATGGCGATCCTCGCCCGCCCCGGATCGGAGCACCGCCGCGGCGAGGTCCCCGGAGTGGAGACCGCGGTGCGCTCGCTCGGCCTGCCTCTCGCGCGGATCGAGGAGCCGGGCACCCTGGACGGCGGCGACGTCCTCAAGGTGGGCGACACGGTCTACGTCGGCCGCGGCGGCCGCACCAACGCCGACGGCATCCGGCAGCTCCGTGCGCTGCTCCGCCCGCGGGGGCTGACGGTGACCGCCGTGCCGCTCGAGCGGGTCCTGCACCTCAAGTCGGCGGTCACCGCCCTCCCCGACGGGACGGTGCTCGGCCACCCCGACACGGGCGTCGACCCTCGGCTCTTCCCGTCCTACCTCGAGGTCCCCGAGGAGACTGGCGCGCACGTGGTCGTCCTCGACGAGGACTCGGTGCTGCTGGCCGCGTCCGCGCCGCGCACCGCCGAGCTGCTGGGCTCCCTGGGCTGGCGGGTGGTGACCGTCGAGATCTCCGAGTTCGAGAAGCTCGAAGGCTGCGTCACCTGCCTGTCCGTCCGGGTGCGCTGAGGCCCTTGTCCTCCTCGCGGCTCCGCGACTAGCCTGGAAGGCTCCGCCGACCGAACGCCGGCGGGAGCGAAACGGAGGACGAGATGGACATCCCTCTGCGCGCGCACGGCACCGCACCGCGCCCCCGGGCCTAGCCCCCTTCCTCCTCCTTCGCTCGCTCTCGACGCCGGCCGGCTGCCGGCTTGCTAGGAACACGCATGTCCGCACTCCCCGGCACCCCTCGCCGGCAATCGATCCCACACGCCATGGCGCGGCTCCTGCCGTACGTCCGGCCCGCCCTGCCGCGCCTCATCGGCGGCATCGCCGTCGGCATGGTGGCGGGCCTCGTCGCGCTCGCCATCCCGCAGGTGCTCGAGGTCCTCGTCGACTCCGCGCTCACCGAGGGCGATGCGAGCGCCGTGCTGCCCGCCACCCTCGTCATCGTCGGCCTCGGCCTCCTCGAGGCGGTCGCGATCCTCGCCCGGCGCTGGCTGATCCTCACGCCCAATACCCACGTTGAGTCGCGGATGCGCGGCGCGCTCTATGCGCACCTGCAGGCCCTGCCTGTCGCCTTCCACGACCGCTGGCCGAGCGGGCAGCTGCTCTCCCGTGCGGTGCACGACATCAGCCTGATCCGCCGCTGGCTGGCCTTCGGCGTGGTGCTGCTCGTCGTGAACCTGGTCACCGTCGTCGTCGGCGCGGTCCTGCTCATCGGGATCTCCCCACTGCTCGGGCTCGTGTTCCTCGCGAGCGCCGTGCCCATCTGGCTGATCGCGATGAACTTCGAGCGCACCTACACGCGCGCCGCCCGGCGCAGCCAGGACCAGGCCGGCGACCTGGCCACGGCGGTCGAGGAGTCGGTGCACGGCATCCGCGTGCTCAAGGCGTTCGGCCGCGGGCCGCACGCCCTGCAGAAGTTCGAGCGGCAGGCGGAGCAGCTCCGCGGCACCGAGATGGAGAAGGCGCGCGCGGTCGCGTTCATCTGGCGCTGGCTGAGCCTCCTGCCGGACGGCACCCTCGCCGTCTGCCTGGTCCTCGGGGTCCTCCTCGCCGCCCGCGGCGACCTGACCGCGGGCTCCCTCGTCTCGTTCTTCGCCACGGCGACGGTGTTGCGGTTCCCCCTCGAGTCGATCGGCTTCCTGCTGTCCTTCACCGTGGACGCCCGCAACTCGGTCGACAGGTTCTTCGAGGTGCTGGACGAGCCGGTGCTGATCGCCGACCCGGAGCATCCGAAGACCCTCGAGGAGCCGCGCGGCCGACTCGAGTTCCGCGGCGTGCGCTTCTCCTACCCGGACGCGCCGGCCGACGCGCCCGACCTCCTCGCCGGCATCGACCTGGTGCTCGAGCCCGGCGAGACGATGGCGCTGGTGGGGCTGACCGGCTCGGGCAAGTCGACGCTCACCGCGCTCCCGCCGCGCCTCTACGAGGTGACGGGCGGCTCGATCCTGATCGACGGGGTCGACATCCGCGACCTGCGCCTGGGGGATCTTCGCCGGCACATCGCGATGGCGTTCGAGGACGCGACCCTGTTCTCCGACACGGTGCGGGCGAACGTGCTGCTCGGTGCTCCCGAGGCGACCGATGAGGCGCTCGAGGAGGCCCTGTCGGTGGCACAGGCGGGCTTCGTGCACGACCTGCCGGACGGCGTCGACACCGTGATCGGCGAGGAGGGGCTGAGCCTCTCCGGCGGACAGCGGCAGCGCCTCGCGCTCGCCCGCGCCGTCGCGGCGAAGCCCGCGGTCCTGGTCCTCGACGACCCGCTCTCCGCGCTCGATGTCGAGACCGAGGAGCTGGTCGAGGCCGCGCTCCGCCGCGTCCTCGCGAAGACGACGGCACTGGTCGTCGCCCACCGCCCCTCGACGGTCATGCTGGCCGACCGGGTGGCGGTGCTGGAGGACGGCCGCATCACCGCCGTCGGCCGGCATTCCGAGCTGCTCGCCCAGCACGAGCACTACCGATTCGTCATCTCGAGCCTCGAGACCGGCGACGAGACCCGGGAGGAGGTGCCCGCATGAGCACGCCCACGGGAGTGACGGGGGAGGACCGCGACGACCTGAGCGGAGCCGAGAACCGCGCCATCCGCGCCCGCTCGCGCCGCCTGCTGGTCGGGCTGCTGCGACCGCTGCGCCGCAGGCTGATCCTCACCCTCGTCGTCGTGATCGTGAGCACCGCCCTGCAGGTGGCCGGTCCCACGCTCATCGCGTTCGGCATCGACCGCGGAGTGCCCGCGCTCGCCGACGGCGACGCGCTGCCGCTGCTCCTCGCCGGCGGCGGGTTCCTCGCCGCCACGGTGCTCGGCGCGGTGCTCATCGGCTGGTACCGGGTGCTGCAGGCGCGGATCAGCCAGGCCGTGCTGTTCGAGCTGCGCCGCAGGGTGTTCCGGCACACGCAGCGGCTGAGCCTCGACTTCCACGAGAGCTACACCTCCGGGCGGATCATCTCCCGGCAGACCAGCGACCTCGACTCCATCCGGGAGCTCCTCGACGAGGGCCTCGGCAACCTGGTGAGCGGCGTCTTCTACACGGCGTTCACCGCCATCGCGCTGATCCTGCTCGACGCCCCCAGCGGGCTCGCGCTCGCCGGGGCGCTCGTGCCCCTGTTCTTCCTCGTCCGGTGGTTCCAGGTCCGCTCGCAGCGGCTGTTCCGGTCGACCCGCACGACCAGCGCCCGCATGATCGTCCAGTTCGTCGAGTCGATGACCGGGATCCGGGCTGTGCAGGCATTCCGGAAGGAGCCGGCGAACGAGGCGAAGTTCGGCGCCCTCGTCGAGGACAATCGCCAGTCGAACGCCCGGGTGTTCCGCCTGTTCGGCACCTTCGACCCGGGGCTCGTCCTGATCGGCAATCTGACGGTGGCGGCGGTGCTGCTCACGGGCGGCGTCCGCGTCGCCGAGGGCGAGCTCGCGATCGGCGTGCTCCTCGCGGTCCTGCTCTACGTGCGGCGGTTCTTCGACCCGCTCGAGGAGCTCGCGATGTTCTACAACGGCTACCAGTCGGCGTCCGCCGCGCTCGAGAAGATCTCGGGGGTGCTCGAGGAGACCCCGACAGTCGCCGACCCGGCGACGCCGGTCGAGCTGCGCAGCCCGCGCGGCACCGTGCGGTTCGACGGCGTCGAGTTCGGCTACCGCGACGGGCGGGTGGTGCTGCCGCGCTTCGACCTGGAGCTGCCGGCCGGCCAGACAGTCGCCCTGGTGGGC
>DATCMN010000228.1:0-1583 GCA_036563405.1 Naasia sp.
CGCGGACGAGCAGGCGGTGAAGAAGGCCTACCGGAAGCTGGCGCGCCAGTTCCACCCCGACTCGAACCCCGGCAACGCGGCGGCGGAGTCGAAGTTCAAGGAGATCAGCGAGGCCTACTCGGTGCTCTCCGACTCCCAGCAGCGGCGCGAGTACGACCAGATCCGCGCCATGGGCTCGGGCGCCCGCTTCGCGGCGCCCGGGTCCGGCGCGGGCGGCGGCTTCGAGGACGTCTTCGGCGGGATGTTCGGCGGCGGCGGGCGGACCGGCTTCCAGCAGGCGAACTTCGAGGACATCTTCGGGGGCATGTTCGGCGGCGGAGGCCAGGGCGGCCCCGGCTTCGGCCAGCCGTCCGGCGGCTTCCGCGGGTTCGGCGGCCCCAGCCGGGGGCGCGACATCACGGCGACCACCACCATCGACTTCGCCACCGCGACGAAGGGCGACACCGTCCGCCTGCAGGGCGCCGACGGCCGTCCCATCAACGTGAAGGTGCCCGCCGGGGTCAGCGACGGCCAGAAGATCAAGCTGCGCGGCAAGGGCGAGCCGAGCCTCGACGGCGGCGAGCCGGGCGACCTCGTGCTCACGGTGACCGTCCGCAAGCACCCGGTCTTCGAGCGGGACGGCCTCAACCTGCGGGTCACCGTGCCGGTGACGTTCGCGGAGGCGGCGCTCGGCGCGACGATCGAGGTGCCGACGCTCGGCGGCGAGCCGGTGCGGCTGAAGGTCGCGCCCGGCACGTCGAGCGGCAAGGTCCTCCGGGTGAAGGACCGCGGCGTGCACACGCCGAAGGGCACCGGCGACCTGCTGGCGCGCATCGAGGTGGTCGTCCCCTCGCGCCTCACCCCCGAGCAGCGTGATGCGCTCGAGCAGTTCACGGCCGTCAGCCCGCCGGAGAACCCGCGCGCAGATCTGGTGGACCGGGCCCGGAGCCTGTGATGCACCGCGACGAGGAGCTGGCCGTGGCCCCCCTCTTCGCCATCGCGGTCGCAGCCGAGCTCGCGGGCATGCACCCGCAGACCCTCCGCCAGTACGACCGGCTGGGACTCGTGTCGCCCAGCCGGACCGCCGGCAAGTCGCGCCGCTACTCGATGCGCGACGTCGCGCAGCTCCGCGAGATCGGTCGCCTGAGCGCCGAGGGGATCAGCCTGGAGGGCATCCGGCGCATCCTGGAGCTCGAGAACGAGGTCGGCGCCCTGCGCGGCCGGGTGCGCGAGCTGGAGGCGGCGCTCGCCGATGAGCTGCTCCGCCGGCCGGGCCGCCGGGTGTTCGCGGCAGGCGAGGACGGCGGCGTGACCCCGCTGCGAGCGGGGATGCGTGCCGCTCCCCGCACCGAGGTCGTCCTCTGGCGGCCCTGAGCGGAGGCGCGGAACCGGCCGGAGGGCGCCGGTTCGGGTTCACATCGCTGGAGGCGCGGCTCGACTCCGCCGCGCACCGGCTCCTCGACAGAGCACCCGAGCGCGGCCCGCGCGCCGCCCTCGTCGAGCTTGCCGCGTTCGTCCTCAAGCAGGCTTGGGCATGCGTGTTCGGCGCGCTCCTGCTCCTCGTGCTGGTCCTCGCCCGCCTGCTGTACCCGGACGACGCGGCA
>DATCMN010000234.1:0-4272 GCA_036563405.1 Naasia sp.
GAAGTCGCTCGGCAGCTGCGTGAGCAGCAGGATCACGACCGAGAACACGACGGCGGTCGGGAGAAGCGTCGACCGCCAGCGGACCGCCCGCCAGTCGACGAGAGCGACGATCGGCAGGAGGAACCAGCCGAGGTACATGATGGGGCTCCCCGCGACCTGACCGCCCCAGAAGTAGATCTCCGACGAGCTGACGGGAGAGGAGCTCAGCAGGAGCTCGGTGAGGTTCGGCACGAGAGTGCCGCTGTTGGTGACGACGCTCTGGCGGACTGTCCAGTCGATGCTCGCCGCGAGCGGAAGGTAGGCGATCGCCCCGACGAGCGCTCCCCCGGCCGCCGCGAGCGCCTTCGGCAGGAGGGCGAGGAACGGCTCGCGCCGCGCGAGGAGCCGTGCGAGGAACCACGCGAGGCACAGCCCGGCCGCCGCCACCGTGGCGAAGGGGAACGCGAAGCCGACGATCAGCCAGGTGATGAGAGCGACTCCGGCGATCGAGATCGCGGTGTTGCGCCGCTCGAGGCAGAGCCACAGCCACGGCAGCAGGGCGTACGACCACAGCGACGGCTGCCAGTTGGTGCCCCACACGAAGAGGAAGCCGGAGGTCGCGATGGAGCCGGCCGCCGCCAGGGCCAGGAGCGTCCCGGCGCCGGCGTGCCGCAGCAGCAGGGCGACCCCGAGGCAGAGCACCAGGTTGAAGAAGCCCATGATGAGGATGGCGGCGAGGTTGACGTCGTCGAAGAGCGAGACGAACACCGACATCGCGAGCTTCGGGGGGAAGAACAGCCCGTACTGCGGGTCGACGGCGAGGTTCCCGCCCGCGCCGAGCTGCGACATGACGCTGGTCAGTTCGCCGCTCCGGATGAGACGGCCGATCAGGTGCATGCTCCCCATGCCCTGGTTCTGCGTGTCGTCGAGATAGTAGAACCGAGCGGAGAACAGCAGAGGGAGCGCGGTGACGGCCCCCGCGAGCAGAGTCGAGCCGACGGCCAGTGCCGCACCGGGCCGGAGCCGACCGGAGGGGCGGTCAGCGGAAGACCCGTGCGCGACCGCCGCAGCCGGCGGATCGGCGGACACTTCCGGCGGCGCGCCGGTCCCCCTACTCGGCACGGCCCACCGCGGCCTGGTCGACGCCCGCGCGTTCGGCGAGGTGCTCGCTCGGCCGGCCGCCGAACACCGAGCGCACGATGTAGAGGGGGCGTCCCTGCGATTCCGTGTAGATGCGCCCGATGTAGGACCCGAGCACGCCGAGCATGATCAGCTGGACGCCGCCGACGCCCAGGATGCTGATCACCGTGAACGTCCACCCCTCGATGACCACGTCGGGGAGCGCGAACCGGGAGACGAGCGCGTACAGGATGCCGAGGAATGCGAGCGCCGAGAAGACGTAGCCGATCCTGCTGATCAGCACGAGCGGGGCGACCGAGAAGCTGAGGATCCCGTCGGTGGCGAAGCTGATCATCTTGCGCAGCGGGTAGCCGGTCTCACCGGCGTGCCGCTCGTCCCGGTCGAACGGGACTGCCACCTGCTTGAAGCCGACGAAGGAGACCATGCCGCGGAGGAACCGCTTGTGCTCTCGCATCGCGACCATCTGGTCGACGACCGCGCGGTCCATGATGCGGAAGTCCCCGGTGTTCCGCGGGATCTCGATGTCGGCCAGGACCTCGAGGGTGCGGTAGAACATGTTCGCCGTGACGCGCTTGAAGAGCGTGTCCTTCCTGGTGCGACGCTGCGCGTATGCGACGTCCCACCCCTCCTCCCATCGGGCGATGAGCTCGAGGCAGATGCGGGGCGGGTCCTGCATGTCGGAGTCCATCACGATGACGGCGTTCCCCCGGGCCTGGTCGAGTCCGGCCGTCACGGCGATCTGGTGGCCGAAGTTCCGCGAGAAGTCGATGACCGTCACGCGCGGGTCCTGCTGCTGCAGCTCCCCGAGCAGTTCGAGCGAGCGGTCGCGGCTGCCGTCGTTGATGAAGATCAGCTCGAAGTCGAGGTCGGGACGCTCGGCGAGGATCCCGGTGACCGTCGTGTACAGGAGGGGGATGTTGCCCTCCTCGTTGTAGATCGGGAAGACGAGGGAGACGAGCCGTCTCGTCGAGGGCTGAATCGCCATGGCGGAAGAATCCTCTGCTGTGTGCGGGAGAGCGCACGCTCTGGTCCTCCCCGGGACGCGTGTCGCGCCGTCAGCCTAACCGCGCTCGGGCCGCAGGTCGCCCGAGATGCGCGAGTGCCGCCGAATTCAGTCCGCACCCGGCGAGAACCTGAGGGTTGCTCCGCGGGCGGCTGCGGATCCCGGCCGAGATGCCCTTCCGGAGGCCGGTCCGCAGCACGGCGCGATCGCGGGAACCGGCGAAGGTCCGCGTCCACCGCACCGCGCTGGCCGCGACGTAGAGGACCAGTTCGGCCGGCCCGAGGGCCCGGGAGTGCAGGAAGAGCCAGATCTTGTTGCGGACCTCGAAGAAGAACCGCTCCCCCGGGTCGGCGTCCGTGGAGCCCGCGACCCGCGTGCGGTGCTCCACGACGCTGCCTCCGACCGCGAGCCCCCACCGGCGCCGGAGCAGACGCGCGGTGAACTCGAAGTCGTCGTTCCAGAGGAAGTAGTCGGCGATCGGCAGCCCGTCCTCCCGGATGGCCTGCGCCCGGAACATCGACGACACGAAGGAGATCGACCGCACGGGAACGGCGCCTGCGACGGCGGCGGCGTTGCGCTCGCCGCGACGCACGAAGGGCTTCCGCCGCGGCGTGTTCATGGGATGGTCGCGCCCGTCCGTCCACACCACGCGTGAGCCGAGGACCGCCACCCGGTCCCGCCCGGGGTGTCTCCCGAGCGCGTCGAGAAGCCCCTCCAGCGCCCCCGGTCGCGGCACGGTGTCGTCGTCCATGACCCACACCCAGTCGGCGTCGTACCGGCGCATCGCCTCCGACATCCCCACGGCGAACCCGCCGGCACCACCGGTGTTGCTCTGCAGGGCCACGACATCCACCGCCGGCACCGCCCCGCGGGCGACCTCGAGAGCACCGTCCGTCGACGCGTTGTCGACCACGAGCACCGCATCGGCGGGGCGGCTCTGCGCAGCCAGGGCGGCCAGCGTGTCGCGCAGCAGCGCGGCGCGATTGTAGGAGACCACCACCGCGACCACCTTCTGCGTACGGTCGGCAGTCATCGCCCCGATCCTAGTTCAGCCGCCGACGACCGCTCCGGACGCGGCGGTCCAGGTGATGCTCCCCCGCTGGAACAGCTGCTTGTACAGGTCGGGATTGGTGCCCGCCTTCGTCGCCGAGGACGAGGGATAGCCGAGCGCACCCGCTTCGGCGCCGTTCGCCAGCCACTTGGCGAGGATCGCGCCGTCGAGCGCGTACGCGCCGCCCGTGCCCGGCCAGTAGATCGCTCCCCGCGCGAACTGCTGCTTGCACCCGCCCCCGGTCAGGCCGCAGACCGTGTCGCCGGTGGGCCAGCCGAGGTAGCTCGCGGTGCCGCCGAGCCGCGCGTACTCCGTGGCCACCGCTCCGTCGAGCATGGCGGCCGCGCCGGTGCCGGCGCTCCAGAGGATCTGGCCCGCCTGGAACCGCTGAGTGCAGCCGCCGGCGGCGCACACGGGGTTGGCCGTCGGGTAGCCGAGAGGCCCGGTCACGGACCCCGTCGCCTCGTAGCGCGCCCGGACTGCGCCGTCGACCGCGTACGCTGTGGCGTCCCCCGCGCGGACGTGGAGCGCCCCACCGGCGAACGTCTGCGAGCAGCCGGACGCCACGCAGGTCGTGCTGCCGGTCGGCCGCCCGAGGTAGCCCGCCGATCCGCGCAGCGCGTCATAGGCCGACTCGATCGCAGCACTCGTGAACGCGTGCGCACCCGCCGCGGCGTTCCACCTGATCTCGCCCTTCTCGAACTGCTGGATGCAATCGGTCCTCGACGAGCACACCGGGGCAGAGGTCGGATAGCCGAGCGCTCCGGTCACGCCGCCCTGCGCGTCGAGTCGGGCCTGGATCGCCCCGTCCACGGCGTAGGCCGCCGTCGCACCGGCTCGTGCGTGCAGGGCCCCGCCCTGGAAGAGCTGAGAGCAGCCGGAGGCCGCGCATGCGGCGCTCGAGGTCGGCCGGCCGAGGTAGCCGGAAGCCGCGCCGAGTGCGTCGTACGCCGACTCGATCAGAGCGTTCGTGAACGCGTGGGCCCCGGTCACGCTGTTCCAGCGCACCTCGCCCCGCTCGAACTGCTGCACGCAGTCGGCGGCGGAGGAGCACACCGGTGCGCCAGTGGGGTAGCCGAGGGAGCCCGTCACGCCGCCG
>DATCMN010000257.1:0-1600 GCA_036563405.1 Naasia sp.
GGGCGGCGACCGCCATCGCCCGCGACGGGTACGGCGGCGACGCGCACCTCCCGCGCAGCCACGACAACGACACGGGTGCCGTGCGTCTCAGCTGACCGCCCGGGACCCGCCGCTATGGTGGCCGCATGGCATGGCTGGTCACGGGTGGCGCCGGGTACATCGGGGCGCACGTCGTCCGCGCATTCCGAGAAGCGGGCATCGAGGCGGTCGTCCTCGACAACCTCGCAAGCGGCGTGCGGTCGTTCGTGGAGCAGGACGTCCCCTTCGTGGAGGCGAGCATCCTCGATGCGAAGGCCGTGCGCGCTGCACTGGTGGACCACGGGATCACCGGCGTCGTGCACCTGGCCGGCTTCAAGTACGCCGGCGTCTCCGTGCAGAAGCCGCTCCTCACCTACGAACAGAACGTGACGGGAACGGCGGTCCTGCTCCAGGCGATGCACGACGCGGGCGTCGGCAGCATGGTCTTCTCGTCGAGCGCCGCGGTCTTCGGCACCCCGGACGTCGACCTCGTGACGGAGGAGACGCCCACCCGGCCGGAGTCGCCCTACGGGGAGTCCAAGCTGATCGGCGAGTGGCTCCTCCGGGACGTGGGACGGGCGACGGGTCTCGCTCACACGTCCCTGCGGTACTTCAACGTGGTCGGGTCCGGCTACCCCGACATCTACGACACCAGCCCCCACAATCTCTTCCCCCTCGTCTTCGATGCACTCCTCGACGGCCGGACTCCGCGGATCAACGGAGGCGACTACGCGACCCCGGATGGCACGTGCGTGCGGGACTACATCCATGTCGCCGACCTGGCGGCGGCCCACGTCGCGGCGGCCCAGCGGCTCGAGGGCGGCGGCTCACTCCAGCGGGTCTACAACCTCGGCAGCGGCGACGGGGTCTCCGTCCGCGAGATCATGAGCGCCGTGGCGGAAGCGACGGGCATCGCTTTCGAGCCGGAGATCGCCCCCCGCCGCGAAGGCGCTCCCGCGCGGATAGTCGCATCTGGCGAGCTCGCGGCACGGGATCTCGGCTGGGCGATGCGCCACACGCTCGCCGACATGGTCTCGAGCGCCTGGGCGGCCCGGAAGGCCGGCTCGGTCTGACGTCTGGTCCCGATTCGGCGCAGATGGGGGTCGGCGCCGGCCGAACAGTGTCCACATGTGACGATCATGTTTCGCAGCGTGTCGCGGCGCACCCCGATCGCCGCCTCCCGGGGTGATGCGGGACAGGAGACCGGTCGCCCCCCGTACGGGGGGCTGCCTCGACGGCTCTCTCCCGGCGTTGCGGGAGATCCTGCGGCGTGTCGGATTCCGCACCCTGGAGAACCCTGGGACACGCCTGAGGACCAGTCGATTTGCTCCTGTGTTTCACTCGTGTTACCGGCGAGTCGGAAGTCTCAAGTCGAAGTTGAGCCCCTATGGTTCCGCGCTTGACGCGGATGTAATTCCACCGGTGTAATTACCTCGAGACGCACGACGGGCACCCAGCCCACAGTGCGAATGGGGAGACTTCACATGGCGATCACTGACATCCGGGCCGGGGTCCCGGAGGACTGGTTCGTAGACCCGGTCCGTCTCGGCGTTCCCGGCATCCGCAAGAGCGCACCCGTCGA
>DATCMN010000265.1:0-8425 GCA_036563405.1 Naasia sp.
CACCACGCTCATCGCGGCCGCGAGGACCAACCTCCCGTGGCGACAGCAGCTCATCTCGATCGGCGCGCTCCTCGGTCTGGGCGTCACCGTCATCGTGATGCTCGTCCTCGCCCACATCCTCTGACCGCCTCCGACGCCGAAGCAGGATCCGGCCGGTCGTCGGCGGCATACCGCGCCGTGTCCCGTCAGGTCGCGGCCCCTCCGCCGCGCGGAGCCCGGGCTGCGCACACCCTTTGGCCCGGCTGGTCAGCGTGTCACGCCCGCTTGGAATGCGAAGGACACCAATTGCGCCCGGTCCCGGGCGCCGACCTTCATCATCGCCCGGTTGGCGTGCGTCTTCACGGTGAACGGCGAGAGGAAGAGCTCCTGGGCGATCTCCTCGTTGCTGCGACCATCGGTGACGGCGACAACGATCTCCCGCTCACGGCCGGTCAGGGTGTCGAAGCGCGCCGCCATGACCGGGTCCGGTCCTGCCGGCGCCGGGGTGGACGCGTGCTGGATCAGGACCGCGGCAGCCGCTCCCGACAGCGCTCCCCCGCCGCTCATCACGTCCCGGATGCCGGACACCAGCTCCTCCGGGCCCACGCCCTTATTGAGGAAGCCGTCCGCCCCCGCACGCAGGGCCGCGAACACGTTCTCGTCATGCTCGAAAGTGGTGAGGACGACGATCCGCAACTCGTCGGGCTCGTACTTCTCGCGCAGGCGCCGTGTTGCTTCCACTCCGTCGATCCCGGGCATGCGGATGTCCATCAGCACGAGCTCGGGATGATGGTGTTCCACCTGATTCAGGGCATCGAGCCCGTCGGCAGCCTCCGCGACGACGTCGATGTCAGCGAAGGCGCCGAGCACGGCGCGCAGGCCGATCCGGATCATCTCCTGGTCGTCGGTGATCATGAGCCGGATCATGCGCGTCCTCCTTCATTCAGCGGCAGCACCGCTTCCACCCGGAACTCGGTCCCGTGCTGGCCGGCTTCCACTCGGCCGCCGGCGGACTGCGCGCGTTCGCGCATGCCGATCAGGCCGAAGCCCGAGCCGCGGCTCTCGCCTCCGCCCCCCTGGGTGGGATTGGCGATCGTCAGCCGCAGTGAAGTCGGTGTCAGTCGCAGCGACACAGCGGCTGTCCCGTTGCCGTGGCGGTGCGCGTTCGTCAGTGCCTCCTGAGCGACCCGGTATGCGGTGACTCCGACGGTGGCGCCGACCCCGGACAGCGCCGGCGGAAGGTCCGCGTCGATGCTCATGCCTGCGCCGCGGAACGACTCGACCAGGGCCCGGATGTCCGCCGCCTCGGGAGCCGGCTGCCGGTTCTCCCCCTCCGCGGTCGGCCGGAGGACCTCGAGGATGCGCTGGGTCTCGCGGAGGATGGACTGCACTCCGAGCCGGGCTGACGCGAGGGAGGCCCGGGTGCGCTCGTCGGTCGCCGGCACGGACACCTCCGCGACGCCCAGATGCATTCCGAGCACGGCGACTTCGTGCCCGATCACGTCGTGCAGGTCGCGGGCGATGCGCATTCGTTCTTCGGCGACCCGTCGGGTCGCCTCGGTGTCACGGGCGGCTATCGCGTCCTGGGCGCGCTGCTTGATGCTCTGGAAGTAGCGCAGCTGGGTCCGGGTGGCGCTTCCCGTCACTGTCGCGACAAGGGTCAGGGAGACGGCGACGAGCGCGATGGGGTTCAGCCACCCGCCTACGCCGCTCTCCGCGAGGGTCACGCTGAAGAAGTTGCTGACGCCGACCAGGAGCCCGGTCCACCGTGCGCTGACTCCCCGGAAGGTGAGCAGGAAGGCGGCGAACACGGTGATCGTCCAGGTGAGCAGCGGGTCGTGTCCGAGTACAGCGGCTGCGGCGGGGGCGATCGCGAGCACGACGATGCCGGGCAGAGGAGCGCGGAGACCGAGGGCTGCCCCACCCGCCGCCAGCACGGGCCCGACGATGCCGCCGACACTCGGATTCGTCACGGTCTCCGCTACGACCCCGGTGACGACCGCCACGCCGATGACAGTGAGAGCCCCCCGTTCAATGAGGCGCGGTCGCCGCAGCCACAGCGGCGGGCGGATCTCATCCGCGGATCGGTCGGGCACGCTCCATCCTCTCGCGCGTCCCGGGCGCCGCGTACTGCGATCGCAGTAGGCGGTCTGATCCATCCGGCGCGGAACCGGACGCCGGCGGAACCCGCGTACGCCCGGTACTGCGGATGGATGAGAGACGGCGATCCGGAGAGACGACGGCGCGTGCCCGACCGCCCAGGAGGCTCTGCTCATACAGATTTTCCCGATCACCCCAGGAGGAGTCATGACCGTCGCACGTCACATCCACGGCACGAGGGGGCGGATCCTCCTCAGCACAGGAGCACCACTGCGGTGGGCACTGGTCGCCGCCTCGGGCGTCCTCGTGCTGGCCGGCACCGCTGTGCAGGGACTGGCGCTGCTCACGGTCGCCGGTGCAGCCGCCCTCGGCGGCCACTCGATCCTCGAACAGGAGGCTGCGGACGTGCAGTGGGAGCCCGTTCCCACCCCGGCGCCGGCGGTGGCGGCGTGAGCGGCCTCGGCGGGGGGCGGTGGGCCGTCGATCCCGCGGCGATCGACTTGCCGCCCACCGAGCAGATCGACATGACCCCGTACCTCGCCGATCTCCTGCAGCGGCCGAACCGGTAGGAGCGCCGGAAACCTTCCGTGTCTCCTCGAGAAGACCTCACGGAACCAGCACCAGAACCAGCTCCAGAACCCAGCACCAGAACCGGAAGAGAGATGTCCATGTTCACCACCTCCCCCACCCTCACCGCAGACAGCACCCTCGGATCGTGGCTGAGTCATCCCGTCGGGTCGACGATCATTCAGGGCTTCGCGCAGCAGTCGGGCATGAGCGCGAGCTCGCTCGAGCTGCTGCGCAACGTGCCGCTCGAGCGTCTCCTGGCCTCGCCCGGCTCCGCCGTCCCGCCCGGACTCGTCGAGTCCTTCGTTCTGCAGGCGAACGGCGGCCGGATCCCCTCGCCCGAGGAGGCGACCGGACTCGGCTGGCGCGAGCGCATCAGCGCCGGTCGCTTCGCCGGCCAGACGGTCATCGTCACGGGCGCCGCATCCGGCATCGGCCGCGCGGTGGCCTCCCGCGTAGCGAGAGAGGGAGGCCGGGTGATCGCCGTCGACCTCTCCGCCGCGCGCCTCGACGACCTGCTCGGCGAACACTCCGACACGACTCTGCTGCCCGTCGTGGCGGACATCACGGATGAGGAGGGGATCGCGCGCATCCTCGAGGCCGCCGACGGCCGGGTGGACGCCCTCGCCAACGTCGCGGGGATGCTCGACGACTTCAGTCCCCTGCACCAGGTCGCGGACGCGACCCTGGAACGCGTCTTCGCCGTCAACGTCTTCGGGCTCATCCGACTCACCCGGGCCGTGCTGCCCGGGATGATCGAGGCGGGTCGAGGATCGATCGTCAACGTGGCATCGGAGGCAGCATTGCGCGGTTCCTCGGCAGGCGTCGCATACACGGCCTCCAAGCACGCCGTCGTCGGCGTGACGAGGAGTTCGGCGTTCATGTACGAGCCGTACGGCATCCGAGTGAACGCCGTGGCTCCGGGTGGCACCCTCACCGCGATGCGCCCGACCTCGACGAACGAGTTCGGCCAGCGGCGAGTCACCAGCCACACCGCCGGCGTCCCCATAGCCCTCCCCGAGGCGCTTGCGGCGTCGATCACGTTCCTCCTGAGCGACGACGGAGTGAACGTCTCCGGCACCGTGCTCGCCTCCGACGGGGGCGAGTCCGTCTTCTGACCACGTCCACCCGCCGGCAGCGATCGCTGCGTCCGCAAGAGGAAAGGCCCCGCCTGATGGCGGGGCCTTTCCTCGTGTGACGACTGCGATGGGCGCTCGTCCAAACGCTGTGCTCCGTCACCCGTCCGCTACTGCGGATGGAGTAGTCCGGAGGGTCCGGGAGCACGAGTCGCGGGACGCCGGCGAACGGGAGCCTTGAGTCGTTCGCTTCTTCCCATCGACTCGTAAGGAATCCCGTCATGTCTGTGTTCTTGTCCAATCTCGGGCGCTTCAGCGCCCGATTCCGATGGGTGGTGATCAGTGCCTGGCTCTTGATCCTCGCCACCCTCATCGGCGTCTTCATCGTCGGCAGTGGCATCGAGAAGGACGCCGCGACGACCAGCATCCCCGACAGCCAGGCGTCCCTCGCGCTCGAGCGCATGAACGAGGAGTTCCCCGCCGCGGCAACCGCCGGCGACACACTCCAGCTCGTTCTCGCCCCCGAGTCCGGGAACGTGACCGACGCAGCGACAGCGAGCGAGATCGAATCGCTGCTGGCCGAGGCTGCCGCGCTTCCCGGAGTCCAGTCGGTGAGCGACCCGCTCGATGCGGCGCAGCCCTACATCTCCGAGGACCTCACCGTCGCTGTGTCGACCCTCGCCTACGGCGACCTCAGCGCGAATGAGCAGAAGGAGCACTACGACGCGGCCCTCGAACTGCAGGAGAACGCACCGCCGTCCCTCGGCGTCGAACTCGGCGGCAACCTCGTCCCGCTCGGCGCCCCGGCCACCAGCCCCGGTGAGGGTGCCGGCGTCGTCGTCGCCTTCATCATCCTCGCGTTCACCTTCGGCTCACTCCTCGCAGCTGGTATCAACCTGCTCGTCGCGGTGTTCGGCGTCGGTGTCGGCCTCATCGGCGTACTCGCCTACGGCGCTCTGACCCCGATCGGCGACAACGCCATCATCCTCGCGACCATGCTCGGGCTGGCCGTCGGGATCGACTACAGCCTCTTCATCCTGTCGCGCTTCAAGACCGAGCTGCGGGCCGGGCGGAAGGTGGAGGATGCGATCGCACGGGCGACCGGCACGGCAGGCACCGCCGTCGTGTTCGCCGGCCTCACCGTCGTCGTGGCTCTCGTCGCCCTGCTGGTGGCGAACCTCAGCTACATCACCGAGATGGGTGTCGCGGCGGCCTTCGGAGTCGCCGTCGCTGTGCTGCTGTCCCTGACGCTCCTGCCGGCTCTGATGCGCTTCATGGGCCTCAAGGCACTGTCCAAGAAGCAGCGCGCCGCCCTGGCACGGGGCGAGCTCTACACCGAGGGCTCCGCCCAGAAGCGCGGCATTCTGCGCGGCTGGGGCAGCTTCGTGGTCAACCGGCCCGTCGTCTCCCTGCTCGGCGGGGTCGTCCTCCTCGCCATCGTGGCCCTGCCGCTGCTGAGCATGAAGACCGCCTCGAACGTGCCCGGCGGCACTGACCCCGAGTCCACGGAGCGGGCGGCCTACAACCTGATCCTCGACGAGTTCGGGGGCGTGCAGAGCCCGCTCATCGTGCTGGCCGAAGGTGAGGGCATCACCTCCAACACCGACGCGGTCGAGCAGAAGCTGGCCGGACTCGACGGGGTGCAGCAGGTCCTCCCCGCCGAGATCAGCTCGGATGGTGACGTCGCGCGAATCACCGTGATCCCCGACGCCGGCCCCATCGACGACGAGACGAAGGACCTGGTCCACCAGATCCGGGACGAGGCGGACACCATCTCCGGTGTGCACCTCGAAGTCACCGGGGAGACCGCCATCGGCATCGATGGCGACGCGCAGCTCGCGGACGCCCTGATCAAGTACGTCATCGTGATCGTGGTCATCTCGATCCTGCTGCTCGTGCTGCTGTTCCGGTCGCTCATCATCCCGGTCATCGCCACGCTCGGCTACCTCCTCTCGGTCGGAGCCTCCTTCGGAGCGAGCGTCGCGGTCTTCCAGTGGGGCTGGCTCGACTTCCTTCCCGCACCTCAGGGCGATCCGATGCTGAGCATCCTCCCGCTGCTGCTCGTGGGGGTGCTGTTCGGGCTGGCGATGGACTACCAGGTGTTCCTCGTCTCCCGCATCCAGGAGATGTACCGCAAGGGCCTCGATCCGAAGCAGGCGATCCGGGAGGGCTTCGCCCGCTCCGGTCCCGTGCTGGTGGCAGCGGCGATCATCATGATCGTGGTGTTCGGAGGATTCGCCACGGGCGAGTTCGCGGTCGGCGCCTCGATCGCCTTCGGCCTCCTCGTCGGAGTGGCAGCGGATGCGTTCATCGTCCGCATGGTCCTCATGCCGGCGGCGCTGTCCCTCCTCGGCAAGTCCGCCTGGTGGGTGCCGAAGTGGCTCGACCGGATCCTCCCGGACATCGACGTCGAAGGCCACGCCCTCGACAAGAAGGACGAGAAGCAGCAGGCCCAGCGTGAGCTGGTCGGCGCGAGCTGACATCCCTCATCGAGAGCGGGTCGCGCCCAGCAGGGCGCGGCCCGTTCTTGGCGCAGGACCGCCGAACCGCGGATCTGCATCACCCGCCCGCTCGCCCATCCCCTCGAGCTCGCTCCGCAGCCGAGCAGGCAACCAGGCGCGTCCGCATTGGGTTAGGAGCGAGGGAAACGACCTTGGTAGGGCGGACGGGACTTGAACCCGTGACCGATGGATTATGAGTCCACTGCTCTGACCAGCTGAGCTACCGCCCCGTGCGGCTTACACGATAGCGGGCGCGCCATGCCGTCGAGGCGTGGCGGCATTGTTGCGGCCCAACGGCAACGTTGTGCGGTTGCCGTTAGGCCGCAACGTTGCCGTTAGGCTCGGCCAGCGGAACCGCAACGGGTCGACAGATTCACAGCGGTGTTCTGGTGCGGATGTGCCGGAACGGTGCGATCGCCGATCGCGCGCGCTAACCCAGCGGGCGCCCGCACCGAAGTGCGAGCGCCCGTCGAGGAAACGCGAGACTACGAAACCGGGACGATCCGGCCCTCGCCGCCGACGGGGTACTGCGCGGCCGAGACGAGGCCGCTCAGGTCCTCCTCGAGGTAGGACTGGAAGGCCTGCTGATAGGTGACCGGCAGGACGGTGAACGGCACGCCGGCGAACGGGTAGCCGTCGCCGCCCCGGAGGGTGAAGTCGTTCGTCGCGATCGAGATCGTCGAGATCGGCGACACGAGGACGCCGTTCTTCACGATCACCCGTCCGTCGTCCAGGACGAGGTCCACGATGCGGGAGCCGACGGCCCGGGTGGGGTTGTAGCTGACGCTGAAGCCCGCGATCTGTGCGAAGCCACCGCTGGGCTGCAGCCCGCCGTTCGCCACCGCGGCCGAGAGGCTGTGCTCGACGCCAGCCACGAACGTCCTGATCGGCATCGCGGGGGCGACTGCGACGAAGTTCGCGAACGGCAGCACCGTGTAGGTGTCGAGGGCCGAGATCTCGCCCGCCGGGAGGACGGACGCGTTCCGGATGCCGCCGCCATTCTGAAGGGCGACGATCGGAGCGGTGATACCGGCAGCTGCGGCCTCGTCCTGGCCGGCATCGAGGAGCGAGTCCGCCACCAGGTTGCCGAGGTTCGTCTCCCGGCTCCGGACGTCGTTGCGGATCCCATTCAGCGGAACCTGCGTGACCGCGACCACCTCGTCGGCCAGGGCGGTGGTGTACGCCTGCACCGGCTGTACGACGTCACGGAGCACCTGCGGATCCGGCTGCACGGCGTCGGCGCCCTGGGCAGCGACCCGGAGGGGCCGCGATGCGGCGTCGTCGACGGTGAGTACCTCACCGTTCTTGTCGAAGTTGACGACGAGGCGGCCGACGTACGTGTACAGCGCGGCAGTGGTCACGACGGGCACGGTCTTGCCGGTCGCGTCCTTCGGAGTCAGCGGATAGTTGCCGTATACGGCGGTGCCGTTCGGCACGAGCGGGTCGCCGGGGCTCGCGAGCAGCTCGTGACCGCCGCCGCCGACGATCACGTCGACACCCTTCAGCTGGGCAGCGAGCGCCAGCTCGTTGTCGATGTCCTGGAGGTGGGAGACCAGGATCACCTTGTTCACGCCCGCCTTCGCGTAGGCGGCCGCCTGCGCGTTCGCGATCGCGGCAAGGGCCGGGTCCACCGTGACCCCGCGCGAACTGGTGAGCTGGGCGAGGTCGGGCGTGGTGAGGCCGATGATGCCCACCTTCTCGCCCTTGATCTTCTCGACGTGGGTGGTGACGATTGTGCCGTCCTGCACCTGCGCGAGAAGGGCCGGCTCGGCCCCGAAGCCGAGGTTGCCGGAGACGAACGTGGTGGCGTCGCCGACATCCTCGAGCCACTCGCCGAGGAAGTCCGGCGTCTGGTCGAAGTCGTGGTTGCCGAAGATGGAGACGTCGAAGCCGGCGGCGACGAACGCCTGAGCGTCGTAGATCGGCTTGCCCGACTCCTCGCTGGCCGCAAGCTGCGGGCCGGGGAGGAAATTGTCGCCTGCGGAGATGGTGATCACACCGCGCTTGCCGGCCTGCCCGGCTCCCGGCGCACCGGTCGTCGCCGCGCTCTGCTGCTGCTGGATGAGCTCGACAAAGCGGTCAGCGCCGCCGTAGATGCCACCGTCGGTGCCGATCACCGGCAGCAGCGAGGATTCCAGGTCGTTCGCGTGCAGGACCGTGAGGGTGAAGTCGACCTTCGGGGCTTTCGCCTTGCTGTCGGCC
>DATCMN010000270.1:0-5948 GCA_036563405.1 Naasia sp.
AGCGAGCTGATCCTCGTCGAGCGGCAGGCCGGAGGCGCCCGCCTGCCAGAGCACCCGGAAGGCGCCGGGGTAGGCGCGGGAGTCCGGGAGGCCGGCGTCCTCGACACCGTGGCCGAGAGCGGCGAGGGCGTCGCGGGCTTCGGAGAACACGGCGAGGGCCTCCGGCGACACGACGACGTCGTAGGCGTCGTCCCACGGGCTCTGCGTCGTCGCTCCGACGACGTAGCGGCCCTCCCCGCGCACCGCGGCGCCGAGCAGCCGCCCCGGGTCGGGCGGGCGGAGGGTGCCGGGGGCCTCGAGCGCGTCGCCGGTGCGCGCGACCATCGCGTCGAGCAGCATCGCAGCATCGGCGACCGACCGGGCGAGCGGGCCCGCGACGACGAGGCCGCCCAGCGATTCCGGCTCGGCTGCCACGAGGCGCCGGGTGGGCTTCAGACCGACCAGCCCTGTCGCCGCGGCGGGGATCCGCACGGAGCCGCCGCCGTCGGTGCCGGGAGCGACGGGCAGCAGCCCGGCGGCGACGGCGACGGCAGCGCCGCCGCTCGACCCGCCCGCTCCGAGGCTCGGGTCGTACGGGTTGCGCGCGGCCGGCCGGCCGGCCGGCTCGGTGTAGGACGGGAACCCGAATTCGGGGGCTGCAGTTGAGCCGAGCGACACGGCGCCTGCCGCATCCAGGCGGGCGATGAGCGGGTCGGTCTCCTCTGCGATCCTCCCCGCGAACGCCTGGGAGGCGCTCGTCCAGACCGACCCGGCCCGCGGGGCGAGCTCCTTCTCGGCGTACGGGATGCCCCACAGCTCTGCGGAGCGCGGCAAGTCGGACAGGCGCCGGACCCTGTCGAGGACGGCGTCCGCGTCGACGCGCGCGAAGGCGCCGAGCTCGGCGTCGTGCGCCTCGATGCGGCGCAGGTAGTGCACGGCCAGCTCTGCGGGGGTGACATCGCCGCGCTGCAGCCAGTCCCACTGCTCCTGGGCGCTCAGGTGATGGAGCTCGAACACCTACTTGAGGCTCTTCTGCAGCATCACGGTGCCGAGCCACCTGTCGAACTTGTAGCCGACCCGGCCCATCCGGCCGATCTCGGTGAAGCCGTACTTCTCGTGCAAGCGCAGCGATCCCTCGGCGCCCTTGTCGGCGATGACCGCGAGGATCTCCTTGAGCCCGGCCTGCTTGGACCTGTCGATGAGCGCGGCGAGGAGCGCGTCGCCGAGCCCCTTCCCTGTCGCGGCCGGGCGGATGTAGATCGAGTTCTCGACCGTGTAGCGGTAGGCGCGCTTCTGCTTCCACGGCGACACGAGCGCGTAGCCGAGCACCTGCCCGGACGGCGACATGGCGACGAGGAACGGCATGCCCAGCTTGTGCAGGTAGGCGAACTTGGCCCGCCATTCGCGGAGCGTCATCGCGTCCTCGTCGAAGGTCACGACGCTGTTGATGACGTAGTAGTTGTAGATCTCCCGCACGTCGGGGAGGTCGCGGGCGGTGGCGTCGCGGATCTCGTAGGAGAACGGCGTCTCGGGCGGGGGCGGCTTGCGCAGGTGCCGCGGCAGCACGCGGCGCTGCTCGTACTCCTCCTCGAGCATCCCGGCCCCTCTCCTGTCGGCTCCTCAGCCTATTGGGGCCGCGGGAGCGGATCGAGGCGCCAGTCGACGGGCGCCTCCCCCTGGGCCGCGAGCGCCTCGTTCGCGCGGGAGAAGGGCCGGGAGCCGAAGAAGCCGGTGCGCGCGGACAGCGGGCTGGGGTGCGCGGATGAGATCGTCGGCACGTCGCCGAGGGCAGGCGCCACCGCCTGCGCATCCCGTCCCCAGAGCACCGCGACGAGCGGGCCGCCGCGCTCGACCAGCCGCCGGACGGCGAGCGCGGTGACCGCCTCCCAGCCTCTCCGCCGGTGCGAGCCGGTCGCCCCGGCCCGGACCGTCAGGACCCTGTTGAGGAGCAGCACTCCCGACCTCGACCAGGCGGTCAGATCGCCGTGGTCCGGCGGCTCGATGCCGAGATCGTCGCGCAGCTCCCGGTGGATGTTGGCGAGGCTCCGCGGGAGCGGGCGGACCGATCCGTCGACGGCGAACGCGAGGCCGATCGGGTGCCCCGCGGTCGGGTACGGGTCCTGGCCCAGGATCAGCACGCGCACGTCGGCGAACGGCGTCCGGAACGCCCTGAGGATGTCCGGTTCGGCCGGGAGCACCTTCTGCCCCGCGGCTTCCTCGGCGCGGAGGAACCCCTCGAGAGCGGTGAGCGACGGCTGCGCGTCGGCGAGCGCCGCACCCCAGCCCGGGTCCAGCCGCCCGTCCTCGACGAGCGCCCGGAGCGACAGGCTCACGTCAGGTTGCGGCGAGGACGTCGACGGTGACTCCCCGCTCTCCCGGTGCGACCCGCCAGACGTTGCCCGCGCCGGCGACGCGGACCCCGGTCGGGCCGACGACGAGGGCGGTCGACTCGTCGATGGCGATGCCCCCGTCGGTGAGGCCGGCCGCGGTGGCGGCGACCAGTCGGGAGAGGGTGCCCCACTGCGCCGTGTGCACCTCGATCGTCACGTCGAGCAGGCCGATCCCATTGACGATGGTGACCTCGTCGAGCTCCTCCCCTGCCTCCTCGGGGCTCACCGGAACGCCGCCGATCCGCCAGCCGCCGACGAGGGCGCGCTCCGGCGCGATCATGGCGCCGGCGGAGAAGCCGAGGTACGGGACGCCCGCGGCCACCTGGGCGCGGATCCCGTCGAACAGGGGCGCGAGGCTGTCGAGGTACGCGGGGGTGAGTCCGCCGCCGATGAGGATGCCGTCCGCGTCGCCGAGCGCGTCCGCCTCGGCGGTGCCGCCTTCGGGCAGCGAGACGACCCGCGCGTCGATCGGACCCGCCCGCCCCGCCTCGGCGACCAGCTTGGCGGCGTGTTCGGGTCCGTCGCCGTCGCGGACGACGATCACCGCGATCCGCGGGGGCCCGACGACGTCACGCTCCCGGGCGAGCTGCGCCGCCTCCTCCAGGAACACGCGGAACGGTGCGCCGTCGCCGGACTCCGGCCACCCGCCCCCGACGAGAGAGATGCTCATCGCCTCAGGCTACGGGGCGGAGGGCCGGTGCTCCTCGGTGACCGGCGGCAGCGACGACCAGGGGAAGACGATCCAGCGATCCGTGGAGCGCCAGCTGTAGTCCGGCGTCAATACCGTGCGCGGCTTCGTGTACAGCGTGACGCTCCGCACGTCGGCGCCCATCCCCTGCAGCAGGTCGACCGCCAGGGCGAGGGTGCGTCCCGAGTCGGAGACGTCGTCGACGAGGAGGACCCGCCGGCCGCGCAGGGACGCGCCGTCGAGGAGCGGCGGCAGGATCTCGGGCGCGTCGAGCCGCTCGTCCACGCCCGTGTAGAACTCGACGTTGAGGCTGCCGCAGCTCTTCACGCCGAGCGCGTAGGCGATGCTGCCGGCGAGCAGCAGACCGCCGCGAGCGATCGCGACGACGATCTCGGGCGCGAAGCCGGTCTCCGCGATGGAGTGGGCGAGCTGCCGGGATGCGTCGCCGAACTCGAGCCAGCCGAGCACCTCCCGTTCCGGAGCGGACACGGCGGGACCGTCAGCAGGCATGCGGAGGAGCCTAGCGGCGCTGACGCGCGCCCCTCGGCCCTATGCTCTGGCCATGCCTTCCCTGCTTCGGGGCCGCGCCGGCGCGGTGACGCTCGGCCTCGTCGGCTGGCTGTTCCTCGTCGAGATCGTGAGCGGCCTCCTGCAGGGCTACTACATCCCGATCATCTCCGACATCGGCCGGCGGCTCGACGTCGACGACGCGCAGCTGAACTGGCTGGAGGCGGCGCAGCTGCTGCTGTCCGCGATCGTCCTGCCGGTCCTCGCGAAGCTCGGCGACATGTTCGGCCACAAGCGCATCCTGCTGATCTCGACGGCGGTGACAGCGGTGGCGAGCTGGGCGCTGGTGTTCGCCGACGACTTCCCCACCTACCTGGCGGCGTGGGCGCTGCAGGGCTTCTACGTGGTCTGGCTGCCGCTCGAGGTGGCGATCATCTTCTCCCGGGCGCGGTCGAGCGGCGTCGCGAACGCGATAACCCGGCGCGCGGCGGGACTCCTCGTCGTCGCGCTGCAGGCCGGCGGGATAATCGGCGCGCTCCTCGCGGGGCGGCTGCTGACGGCGTTCGGCGGGAGCCTGCCGCCGACCCTCGCCGTCCCGGCGATCGCGGTGACCCTCGCCTTCGCGGTCATCCTGTTCGGGGTGCCGAAGTCGGCACCGGAGGTGGGCGGTCGCCGGCTCGATGCGATGGGCTTCGCCCTGCTCGGCATCGGCCTGCTCCTGATCACCTCGGCACTGACCTTCCTCCGCATCAACGGGCCGGGCACGTGGTGGGTGTGGGCACTGCTCGTCGCGGGGATCCTGTGGTTCGTCCCGTTCGCCCGGTTCGAGCTCGGCCGCCAGGACCCCGCGATCGACCTCCGAGTGCTGCGGGATCCGCGGATGTGGCCGGTCCAGCTGACCGCGGGCCTCTTCGGCATCTCGATCCTCGGCGCCCAGATCCCGCTGTCGACGTTCGCCGCCACCGACCCGGCCGCCGGATACGGTCTCGGAGTCGACCCGGAATCCGTGTCGAACATGATCGGGGTGTACCTCCTCGCCGTGATCATCGGCGCCATCGTGTTCCCGTTCGCGGTGCGCGCCACGACGCCGCGGATCACACTGATCGGAGCCGCGGTCCTGGTCGGCATCGGCTACCTCCTCTTCGTGCCGTTCCACGGCTCGGTCGCCGAGGTGCTGACGAACATGGGCATCGCGGGCCTCGGCTCGGGCGCGCTGCTCGCCGCACTGCCGGCCGCGGCGGCCGCGGCCGCGCCCGTCGGGCAGACGGGCATCGCCACGGGCCTCACCAACACGACGAAGACCGTCGGCGGCACCTTCGCCTCGGCGATCTTCGGGGTGGCGCTCGCCTCGGGCGTGACGTCGGCTGCGGTCGCGACGGCGGGCTCGCTGTCCGGCTACTACACGGTCTGGGTGATCTGCGGCGGCACGGCGCTGGTCTCCGCCGCGCTCCTGCTCTTCGTGCCGAGGCTCGCGTTCTCGGACGCGCCGCTCGCGGAGGTGGCCGCGGCCCCGGTCGACCAGGACGACCGAGCCGCGCACCGTGACTGACCGGGAACCACCTCCGGTGGCGGACCGCTCGGCACTCCGGTCCAACCCGTCGCTCGCTGTGGGTGTGGACGGGAGTGGTCGGCGTCTTCCCCGCGGTCGGGCTGGTCGCCGTACTGCTCGGCCAGAGCTGGGGGTGGCCGCTCCTGCTCAGCGCAGCGCTCGAGCTGGCGCTCCTCGTCGAAGCGTTCAGGCACACGCCGCGCGGCATCCCCCTGGAGGAGGAGCCGGAACCCGACGCGCCGCTCAGTCGCCCTTGACGGCGAGCGGTCCGCGGATCACCTTGTGCGCCGCGGCCTGCGCGACGGGGCGCACGGTGATCGAGTCCAGGTTCACATGGCCCGGGAGCCCGAGGGCGTAGGCGATGACGTCGGCGACGTCGCCCGCGGACAGCGGGTCCTCCACGCCGGCGTACACGGAGCCGGCACGGTCGGCGTCGCCCTCGAACCTGTTGAGCGCGAACTCCTCGGTCTTCACCATTCCGGGAGCGATCTCGATGACCCGGATCGGCTCGCCCGCGAGCTCCAGCCGCAGCGCCCGGGTGAGGAGCAGCTCGCCGCCCTTCGCGGCGTGGTAGCCGGCCCCGCCCTCGTACACCTCGGTCGCCGCGACGCTCGTGATCGTCACGATGCTCGCGAAGCCCTCCGCGGCCGCCGTGCGGCGCAGGAGCGGCAGCAGCGCCGCGGTGAGCCGCTGCACGGAGAGCACGTTGGCCTCGAACATCCACAGCCAGTCCGCCGGGTCGCCGTCCTCTACGCGATCGAGGCCACGGGCGCCGCCCGCGTTGTGCACCACGGCGTCGACGCGGCCGAGGCCCTCCAGGTGCGCGCGCAGCGCG
>DATCMN010000297.1:0-2480 GCA_036563405.1 Naasia sp.
CGAGCCCTCGCCCGCCACGACGCCCTCGAGCACCTGGCGGCCGAGCCTGTCGGTCAGCATGCCGGTCTCCACCAGCGCGATCAGCTCGCTGACATGCAGCGGCGAGATCAGCGTGCCCGGCTCGACGCCCCGCGCATTGGCGATGCGGAGGATCTCCCCCAGCCACCACTTGCGGGCCTGCGCGGGCGCCGCTCCGGCGGCGACCGTCTGCTCCATCTCGACGAGCAGGTTCGCGTTGATGATGTCGCGGAACTCGCTCTCACTGAAGCCGTACTCGCTCTGCAGCCGCCGGCGGAACGCGGCAGGCGACTCCGGCAGCGCCGCCCGCAATTCTGCGATCAGCTGCTTCGACGGCACGACGGGAAGCAGGTCCGGCTCCGGGAAGTACCGGTAGTCGTCGGCGTCCGACTTCGGCCGGCCGGGGCTCGTCGTCCCGGTGTCCTCGTGCCAGTGCCGCGTCTCCTGGGTGATCGTGCCACCCGCGTCGAGGATCGCCGCCTGCCGCTGGATCTCGTAGCGCACGGCCCGCTCCACGCTGCGCAGGCTGTTCACGTTCTTGGTCTCGGTGCGCGTGCCGAGCTTCGTCGCGCCGCGCGGCCGGAGCGACACGTTCGCGTCGCAGCGGAGGTTGCCGCGCTCCATCCGCGCCTCGGAGACGCCGAGGGAGCGGACGATGTCGCGGATCGTCGCCACGTAGGCGCGCGCGATCTCCGGGGCCCGATGCTCGGTGCCGAAGATCGTCCGGGTGACGATCTCGACGAGCGGCACGCCCGCCCGGTTGTAGTCCACGAGCGAGTACTCCGCGCCCTGGATCCGGCCCGTCGAGCCGCCGACGTGGGTCAGCTTCCCGGCATCCTCCTCCATGTGCGCCCGCTCGATCGGGATCGTGACGAGGGTGCCGTCGTCGAGCTCGACCTCCACCGCGCCGTCGAAGGCGATCGGCTCGTCGTACTGCGAGATCTGGTAGTTCTTCGCCGTGTCCGGATAGAAGTAGTTCTTCCGCGCGAACCGGCTGGACTCCGCGATCGAGCAGCCGAGCGCGAGCCCCAGCGAGATCGAGTAGCGCACGGCCTGCTCGTTGACGACGGGCAGCGAACCGGGCAGCCCCAGGTCGACGGGCGCGATGTTCGTGTTCGGGGCGCCGCCGAAGTCGTTGGGCGCCGCGGAGAACATCTTGGTGGCGGTGGAGAGCTCCACGTGCACCTCGAAGCCGAGGACGGGCTCGAACTTCTCGAGCGCCTCCTCGAAGGACATCAGGTCAGCGGCGGCCATCAGCGGGTCCCTCCGTCGGGCTCGGTGCCCGGTCCGGGCGGCGGGGTGAGATGGCCGGCGGGCGCCCGTCCGAAGTCGGCGGGGAGCCTGTCGAGCAGCGAGCCGCCCCAGCTCTCCTCGAGCCTCGCCTCGAGGGCCGCGCCGATCCTGTACAGCCGCACGTCCTCGCGCGCAGGCGCCATCAGCTGGATGCCGACAGGCAGGCCGTCCTCGGGCGCCAGCCCGATCGGCAGGCCCATACCCGGGACGCCCGCCAGGTTGGCGGGGATCGTGGTGATGTCGTTGAGGTACATCGCGAGCGGGTCGTCCATCTTCTCGCCGAACTTGAACGCCGTGGTCGGCGCGGACGGCGACACGAGCACGTCGCAGGAGGCGAAGGCGGCGTCGAAGTCGCGCTGGATGAGGGTGCGCACCTTCTGCGCGCTGCCGTAGTACGCGTCGTAGTAGCCGGCCGAGAGCGCGTAGGTGCCGAGGATGATGCGGCGCTTCACCTCGGGGCCGAAGCCGGCGCCGCGGGTCGCTGCCATGACGTCCTCGACGGTGCCGCCGCCCTCGGGCTCGACCCGGAGGCCGAAGCGCACGCCGTCGTACTTGGCGAGGTTGCTCGACGCCTCGGCGGGCAGGATCAGGTAGTACGCGGCGATGGCGTACTCGAAGTGCGGGGCGCTCACCTCGACGATCTCGGCGCCGGCCGCGGCGAGGATCGCGAGCGTCTCGTCGAAGCGCTGGCGGACGCCGGCCTGGAAGCCGTCGCCGCCGAGCTCCCGGACCACGCCGACGCGTACCCCGGTCAGGTCGCCGCTCGCCCGGCCGGCGCGAGCGGCGTCGGCGAACGACGGCCAGAGCTCGTCGAGAGAGGTCGAGTCGTGGGGGTCGTGGCCCCCGATGACGTCGTGCAGGAGCGCCGCGTCGAGGACCGTGCGGCTCACCGGTCCGACCTGGTCGAGGGAGGAGGCGAGCGCGATGGCGCCGTACCGGGAGACGCCGCCGTAGGTGGGCTTGACGCCCACGGTGCCGGTGACGGCGGCGGGCTGGCGGATCGAGCCGCCCGTGTCGCTGCCGAGCGCGAACGGCGCCTCGAACGCGGCGACCGCGGCGGCGGAGCCGCCGCCCGAGCCGCCCGGGATCCGCCAGAGGTCCCACGGGTTGCGGGTGGGCCCGTACGCCGAGTGCTCGGTGGAGGAGCCCATCGCGAACTCGTCCATGTT
>DATCMN010000301.1:0-15982 GCA_036563405.1 Naasia sp.
TGCCGATGGCGACCCGCCTGACCCAGGACGCCGCGTCGGGTTCCAACTACATGACGGCGCCTCTGTTCGACGCCTCGGCCCTCGCATTGCAGATGCTCTACCAGCGCGACTCCGCCTATCCCTCCCAGGACATCCTCATCATCTGGGTCGGGGTCGGGGGGTCTCGGTCCTTCTCGATCGGGTTCAACTCGCTCGGGAAGCTCCGAATCTGGAACGCCGCGAACGCGAACATCTGGACCGACACGGGATCGCTCGTCGCCACCCCTGGAGTCCCGTACCGCTTCGACGTGTACGCCACCGTCGCGGGTGCGATTCAGGTGCGAGTGTCCGATGCGAACTCCTCGTCCCACCTCGCCCTGTCGCCGCTCCTCACCGGGCAGTCGCTCGGCGGGGTGAACTGGACGCACTGGCGCTTCGGCCCCAAGACGACCAGTGGAGCTGGGACAGCTGGGCACGTGATCCGTGCCGGCGCTCCCCGGTTTGACCCTGCCGCAACGGGACTGATTGGCCCCTATGTGGCCGCGTCGGATCCGCCGGTCGCGGCCGGCGACGCGCAGGTCGAAGTCGGGATGGCGATCATCACCGCCCCGTCTGTCACGCCGGGCGCTGGCGGGACTATCTCCTTCTCCCTGTCCCCGATGACGGACGCCGTCGAGATCACCGACGGTGTGTGGGCCGTGGAACCGCCTGCAGTGACCTCGCGGGTGCACACATGGACCGCGACCGAGTCCGGCTCGGGCCTGACCGCGACGGGGACCGCCACCGTTCCCGCGGTGTCGCCAGCGACCGCTGCCGGGCTGATGGAGGAGGTCGTGTTCGACGGCGGCCTCTGGGCTGGTGCATGACGGAAGCGAAGATGTGGGAGCCCCCGGGCCCTTCTCCTACGGGAGTCGGGCCCGGGGGCTCTTCTGCGTTGCATCGTGAACGCGGTCCCCGCCGCGCGGGTAGAGAGTAGCGCTCACACGGTCAGTCCGGCGCCGGCCCGTAGATGGCGACGCCTCTCTTGGCGTCGACGTTCACGAACCGCCACGTCCCCTTGATGGGCTCGCCCTCCGAGTCCGCCGGACGCTCGACGAGCTTCTTCGGCAGACCGTCATCGCCGACGAGCAGCTCGCCGGGTATGCCTGTGACGGCGCTGCGCACATGGCTGTACACGGCCGAGCGGATCTTCCCGAACACGTCGGAGCGGGCGATCACTGTGCCCGTTCCCACCTTCGTCGCCGACGGAAAGACACGCTCGTCGATGAGCTGGTGCACCCGCTGTCGGGTGACCCCCAGTATCTCGGCCACCTCGCTCACGGAGAGCAGGTCCGGCACCGTGGCGAACCCCTGACGGGCGTCGAACTCCTTCTCGGTCATCACCTCGACGGCGATCGCGGTCGCGCCGGCGAGCTGCTGCAGTGTCGCGACGGCCATGAGGGTGGCCTGCTGCAGGCTCTCTGCGGGCAGGCTGATCTGCGCGTCGACCCAGCCCCGAGGGGATGTGCCGACCGCGGCGTGCAGGTGCTGGGTGAGCTCGAGCAGCTGCTCGAGGTACTCCGGGGTCGGGTCGCGGCGATCGAGCTCGACGTGGACGCTGTACATGGTGGTCATGGTGATCTCCTGGCATCATGGGAAGGACCCGAGGCCGGGAGCTACTTCATCTAGCTCCCGGCCTCTTTGCGGCTACCGTCTAGGCGGCCACTGGAACCCGGCCCGGCGGGCCTTGGCGATGCCGTTCTTCAACGACCGCCAGTCGCTTGCCGTTCCCGAGAAGGTGACGACTGCCGCGCCGTCACGGAACACCATGACGTGTCCGCGGCTGGTCACCTCGACCTCGAATCCCTGGGCTTCCAGGGCCTCGACGATCTTCCTCAGGTCCTTGTCCATTCTGCTACCTCCTCTCTATGTTGACAAGAGAAGCTTAGCAGAACGCTTGTCAGTTGACAAGGGAACGAGGGGACCGCTATGGGGTGATGGACACCATCGCGGTAGCGAGCGCCGTGACGATAGCACCGGCCGCTGCTCCCGCAAGGGCAATCAACCAGCGGGCCCTTGTCGCCAGCAGATCACGCCATGTCGCGGGTGTGATGATCGACTTCGGCCGCCGGCGGGCCCCTGGCGCGCCGAGGACATGGTGCGCAATCAGCGAAGCCGTCGTGGCGACGGCGATGAGGGCAGCGGCGGTGAGCGTGCCCGCCCAACCCGGAGTGTCCCGAGCGAGCGCGACCCCAGCTACGAGGGCAAGCAAGGCCGGCAACCATGCGATGAGCCTGAGAGCGACATGAGGGAGCACCCTGGGCCGAGCGGTGCCCTCGAGGATCGACGCGATTCGTTGAACGAGGGCGTCGTCACGCCCGAGGTTCACGATCACCTGCTTGGGTCCCAGATGGACCTTCACTCCCGAGGAGCTGTGCACCACCAGGCCCGTCAGCTCGTACGGGTGCTTCGCTGTCACGTCCTCGATCGGGAGCTTCACGTCACTCAGGGGCGAAGCGAGCCATGTGTCGAATGGGGGCGACCCGTTCGTCACGAAGTCGGGAGCCTTCTGACCCCAGGTCCGGAGCTCCTCCAGGACCGCCGCGACGGTCGTCGTGCTCATGACGTAGGAACGCAGATCCGTTCCGCCAGCGCCGCCGAGGGTGACGCGAGGGCCGTAGAGCCAGTCGGGTCGCATACGGTGATCGTAGTCAGCGCCGATCGTGGCGCCGGTCTGGGTTCCACGGCCACGGCCACAGGTCAGGCTGGTCGGTGACATCGACGCCGTCGCGCCAAACGCGGGTCCAGCCGGGCTTCCAGTTGGGTCCGCCGATGCGCTGCTCCCGTTCGATCTCCCACTGCGCGGAGAAGGACGGGTAGCCGGCGAACGGGGGCGGGATGACCATGTTGGGGTTCCTCGTCATGTTGATCAGCATGTGAGGCGCCGGCCCGCGCGGTGCCGATGCTACGACGTCAAGCCGACATCCGCATCAAAGAGCACGAACGGCACACCAGGTAGGGCGCTTCCGGGGTCCCGTCCACGTCGAGGAGGACGAGGCACCGCGGGCAGGCCAGCATCCCGACGCCGCCCCAGTCGTCATCGCTCCAGGCTTGATCCACGGCGATCAACGTACAGGGCTGATGTCGGCCGCCGCGGGCAGAATCCACAGCGTGCTCTCCACCCAAGAGCGCGCGATCCTGGCGTTCGAGGATCGATACCCGCGCCACACCGGCATCAAGGAAGAACGCATCCACCTCGACCTGCAGCTGCCCCCTGCGGTCTACTACGCCCGCCTGCAGGTGCTCCTCGCCGACCCCGAAGCGGAGGCCGAGCACCCCATGCTGATTCACCGTCTCCGGCGCCTGCAGAGGCAGCGCGAGGACCGTCGGAAGGCTCGTCAGCAGGTGCGCCGTGGGGCGTGATGCTCCACGCTTGCTCCACGCCGTTATGCATTCGGCGACGCCGGTATGCATAACTCCTGGTCAGACGGGTGGGCCCCGTGGGGCTCGAACCCACGACCCGCGGATTAAAAGTCCGCTGCTCTACCGACTGAGCTAGAGGCCCGGACGTCCAAATCTAGCGTCCGAACGGCGGGCGCTGAGCCCACAGCTCTGCGGCCGCGCCTCACTGCTCGAGAACCGCTCCGCCCGCCGCGGTCCAGCTGATGCTTCCGCGCTCGAAGGTCTGGCGGTACTGCATGGGGACAGCAGACGTCCTCACGGGCGTCGACAGCGGATATCCCAACGCACCCGCCTCAGCGCCGTTCTTCAGCCACAGATCGAGGATGGCGCCGTCGAGCGGGTAGGCCGCCGCCAGGCCCGCGATCCTGCCACCGACGTAACGCTGGATGCAGCCGCCGCCGACCAGTCCGCAGGAGGTGTCGGACGTCGGCCACCCGAGATAGCTCGCCGGACCGCCCAGCCGGTCGTACTCGGCGGAGACCGCACCGGCAGGCAACACCGTGACGCCGGTGCTGCTGCTCCAGAACAGCCGCCCGCCGTCGAAGCGCTGGATGCAGCCGCCCCCGGCGCAGGAGGGATTCGACACCGGATAGCCGAGCGAGCCCGCTCGACCGCCGGCCGCCGTCCATCGGGTGAGCAGGGCGCCGTCGACAGCTGCGGCGGCCGATGCGCCGCTGCGCACAAGCACGGCGCCGCCCTGGAAGGTCTGCGAGCACCCCGTCGCATCGCAGAGCGCGCTGGAGGTGGGCTGGCGCAGATATCCAGCGGAACCGCCGAGTGCCTCATAGGTCGTGGTGATCGCGGTGCTCGTGAAGGCGAAAGCACCGGTCGCGCCGTTCCAGCGCACCTCCCCCAGCTCGAACCGCTGCACGCATCCGCCCCCGGCGCACGACGGCGTGCGGACGGGGTAGCCGAGGGCACCGTCACCGGCGCCGACAGAGAGCCAGGTGGCCGCTATCGCGCCGTCGACTGCGATGGCTCCGCGGGAGGGTGTCCACACCACCGCCCCCGCAGCGAAGTTCTGGACGCAGGCTCCGGAACGCAGACCACACACCGGTGAGTTGGACGGGTACCCCAACCAGCCCGCCCCCGCACCCGACGCCCGCCACACGGATGCAATGGCGCCATCGATGGCGGCCGCCCCGAAGGCGGCGGTCCAGGTGATCGTCCCGCCCTGGAACTCCTGCGCGCAGCCCCGCGTCGCGGGGCTGCATCGAGGGTCGGCGACCGGATACCCGAGGTACCCGCCCTCCGCGCCGCGGCCGCGCCAGACCTCCCGGATGGCTCCGTCCGTGGAGGAGGCGCCCGCCGACGGCGACCAGAGAGCGGTTCCGCCCGCGAATTCCTGCGCACAGCCCCCGGCCGCGAGGCCGCAGACCTCGGGCGAGATGGGCTGACCGAGGTACCCGGCAGCGCCGCCGGTGCGGTCGTACGCGGGCTTCACATTCCGGCCGACCGGAATGGCCGGCGTCGGCCAGTCCGCGCCGGCGTGGAGGAGCAGGTCGGGAGTGCCCGCACCGCGCGAGCTGATCCGGCCGGGGGTCGCCGCAGCCAGGATGGCGTCCACCACCGCCTGAGGTGCGGTGGCCGGGCGAGCGGAGAGGAACCGGGCCGCGGCCCCGGCGACGTGCGGCGCCGCCATCGACGTGCCCGCCTTGCCGGCGAGCGCGGTCGCACTCGTCGTTCCCGCGGAGACGATCGCCGCAGAGCCGTCCCCTCCTGGGGCGAAGAGGTCGACGCAGGCGCCGAAGTTCGAGTAGGCGGCCCGCGCATCCACGATCGTGGAGGCGGCCACGGTGATCGCCGCCGCAGCACGAGCGGGAGACGTCGAGCACGCGTCGGTGTTCTCGTTCCCGGCCGCCGCTACGACGACGATGCCGTCGGCGACCGCTGCTGACACCGCGTCATCGACCAGCTTGCTCCCGCTTCCGCCGAGGCTCATGTTGAGAACCGCCGGCGTCCCCGCTTGATGATGCGCGAGGATCCAGTTGATCCCGTCGAGGAACTCGAAGCCGGTCGTCGTCGTCCCGGCGCAGTCGAGGACGCGGACGGGGACTATCCGCACGGAGGGCGCGACACCCGTGGTGGACCCGCCGATGGTCCCTGCGACATGCGTGCCGTGGCCGTTGCAGTCGCCCGTGCCCCGGCCGTCGTTGATCGCCGAGAATCCCACCGCCACCCGCCCGCCGAACTGCTGGTGGTCGGCGCGGACCCCGGAATCCATGACGTACACGTCGACACCGGCGCCCGAGGCGGCGGAAGGGTAGGTGTACGAGGACGAGAGCGGCAGATCGCGCTGGTCGATCCGGTCGAGACCGTAGCTCGGCGGCGCGGCGAACGCGCGGAGGATCGGATTCGGCTCGACCTCCACGCCCTCGCGCCGATCCAAGCTGAGGGCGGCGCCGGGCGGGAGGGTGACGGCGATGACGCCGAGCTCGTCGTAGGTCCCCTCGACGGTGCCGCCTGCCGCCTCGATGTCGCCGGTGAGGGAGCCGGTCCCCTGGTCGACGGAGACCAGGAACTCCTCTTGCTGGGCGGCCGCCGCCGCCGGCATGACCGACCCGAGAGATGCCGCGGCGAGCAGCGTCGACCCCAGCAGCGACCACCCCCGCCGCCGACCATCTCCACCTCGCGCGCGCGTGCGAGAAAAGCGCATGCCGTACCCCCGGTGCGAGCCTAGGGAGCGGACTGGCCCGGCGATCTCCCCAGTTCGAGGGCGGCGTCGCCGCTCGCGCAGGCGTCGACCCCGGGATGTCGCTACAGCGCGTGGTCGACAGCGGCGCGGCCGGCCACGACCGTCTTGATGAACGCGGCGGCCTCCACATGCGCGGGGTGCGCCTGGTACGCGGCGAGCGCCTCCTCGTCGTCGTGCTCGGAGACGAGGGCGAGGTCCCAGTTGCCGTCCGTCGTGCCGACGTCGGCGCGCACCGAGATGGCGGCGAGTCCGGGGACGACCCCGGCGAGCGCCTCCAGCCTGTCCCGCACGCCCGCCGCATCCTGTTCGCGCTGGGCGGCGTCGTCGGCGGCGAGCTTCCAGAGGACGATGTGGCGGATCACTGCGGTTCCTTCCGTTCGGAGCCTCCAATCTAGGTCCCGCACGCGGCCGCCCCGGTTCCCCTAGGTTCGGAAGGTGAGCGCAGGCGCAAGGTCCCCATTCGATGCCATCACCGCGGACGCGCTCCGGCGCACGGGCGGTCTGAAGTGGACGGCCTTCCCGGGCTCGATCGGCGCGTTCGTGGCGGAGATGGACTTCGGCACAGCCGCGCCCGTCACGGCCGCGCTGCATGAGGCGGTCGATGCGGGACAGGTCGGCTACCTCCCCGAGCGGATCTCCCGGGACATGAGCGAGGCGACGGCCGCATGGCAGAGCGAGCACTACGGGTGGGAGGTCCCCGCCGAGTGGGTTCACCCGATCGCCGACGTGATGGCGGCCGCGATCGCCGCCGCCGACTTCTTCAGCCCTCCCGGCTCCGCCATCATCGTGCCCACCCCCGCCTACATGCCGTTCCTGATGTTCCCGGCGGTGCTCGGCCGGCCGCTGATCCAGGTGCCGCTGCCCGAGGTGGACGGCCGGTACACCCTCGACCTGGAGGCGATCGAGCGCGCGTTCGGGGACGGCGGCGGCATCCTCCTGCTCACGAACCCCTTCAACCCGGTGGGCCGGGTCTTCGAGCGGGACGAGCTCGTGGCTCTGGCCGAGGTGGTGGAACGCTGCGGGGGCCGGGTGTTCTCGGACGAGATCCACGCGCCGCTCGTCTACGGGCCGCACCGCCACGTCCCCTACGCGTCGGTCTCCCCCGCCGCAGCGGCGCACACCGTCACGGGCACGAGCGCCTCGAAGGCCTGGAACCTGCCCGGCCTCAAGTGCGCGCAGCTGATCGTCTCGAACCCGGGCGACCAGGAGACGTGGCTGCGCGTCGGGCGCTTCGCCGAGCATGGCGCGAGCACCCTCGGCGTGCTCGCCAACACCGCGGCGTACCGGAAGGGTGAGCCGTGGCTCGGCGAGGTGCTCGACTACCTCGACGGCAGCCGGCACGCGCTCGGCGAGCTCTTGGCCGAGCACGCGCCCGGGCTCCGCTACCGGGCACCCGAAGGCACCTACATCGCGTGGCTCGACGCCCGCGACTTCGGCGCCGCGGCGGAGGCCGATGCGCTGCGGGAGACCTCGGGCGTCGCCCTCACCGACGGGACGGCCTGCGGCGCTCCCGGCTTCCTGCGGCTCGTGTTCGCGACCCCGCGGCCGGTCCTCGAGGACGCGGTGCGCCGGATCGGCGCCGCGCTCAGGGGATCAGGGTCCGCCGCAGGAACGCGTTGAGGAACAGGCCGTGCGGGTCGAGTCGGCCCCGCAGGTCGAGGAACTGCTCGGCACGGGGGTAGCGCCCCGCGACCTGGGTGGCGTCGAACACCTTGCCCCAGTGCGGCCGCGGGTCGAACGGCGCGAGGCTCCGCTCCAACTCGGGCAGCAGCGCTCCCACGCCCTTCGGGTCGCGATGCCAGGTGAAGTGCAGGGCCACGCTGTCCCGTCCGTAGGCGGGGCTCAGCCACAGCTCGTCGGCGGCCACGGTCCGGATCTCGGTGACGAACAGGCGGGGAGCGATGGCGGGCCCGAGCGCGCGCAGGGCGGCGATCGCGTCCAGCGCGTGCTCGCGCGGCAGGAGGTACTCGGACTGCAACTCCTCCCCCGCGCTCGGCGTGAACTCGAGCCGGAAGTGCGGGAGCCTCTCGTGCCACGGGCCCGGCACTCCGAGCTGCAGCGTGCAGTTCTCGGCGCCGAGCTCGGGCAGCGGATGACGGTCCCGGGTCGCGGGAAGAGCGCCGAACAGGTCGGGCGGTGCGGCCTGCTCGTCGGTCCGCTGCTTCACCCAGACCTGCCCGACAGTGGGCGACACCCAGTCGGTGAAGAGGCTGACGCTGTAGCCGGCCCCGAAGACGTCGGCGGGATTCGCCTGGAGCGCCTCCCACGGCAGATCCTCGTACACGGTCTGCCGCACCTCGTACGCGGGCTCGACGTCGAGTTCGAGCGCGGTCACGATGCCGAGCGCCCCGAGGTTCACCACCGCGCCCTCGAACTCGGCGTCCCTCCCCCGCAGGAACGAGCGCAGCTCGCCGCGTCCGTCGACCAGCTCGATGCCCCGCACGGCGGCGGAGAGGGAGCGGTTGCGGACTCCGGAGCCGTGGGTGCCCGTCGCGACGGCGCCGGCGACGGAGATGTGCGGCAGGGACGCGAGGTTGGCGAGGGCGAGTCCCTCCGCGGCGAGCGCCGCCGCGACCTCCCCGTAGCGGGCGCCACCGCCGATGCGGACGCTGGTCCGATCGGCGGAGACCTCGAACGGGGCCGGCAGCGCGGCGGTGTCCACCGCGAGCCCGGTCGTGTCCGCGATGTCGGTGAAGCTGTGCCGGCTGCCGCGCGCCTTGACCGCGGACGCGCCCTCGACGGCCTCCTGCAGCTCCTCCACGGATCGCGGCGCGACAGACCGCGCCGCCGAGTACACGAGGTTGCCGGACCAGTTCGTCTCGACGTCTGCCGTCGTCATGCCACGCTCCTCACGCCCCAGCGGGCCAGCCACTGCTCTCCGGGCTCCAGCCAGCGGAGCCCCTCGCCCGAGTTGAGGGCGTCCGCCGGTGCGGTCATGGGCTCCACTGCTATCGAGAACTCCCGGCCCGTGAGCCCCGTGAACTGCGGCTGCGTGAACACCTGCACCCACGCGAAGGACTCGTCGCCCCACAGTTCCGTGGCCGAGCCGTCCGGGGCGGTGAGGCGCGTGCGGTAGGCGCCGTCCTCCAGGTCGAGGTCGGTGTAGGCGCTGTTGAGCGAGACGTCGCCGAGGCGCACGCCGGCGCGGAGGTCGTGGTCGGTGCCCTCCGCACTCTCCCGGCCGGTGGGGATGAAGGTGTCGTCGAGGGGGTACCAGGTGCGGCCCGAGACGGTCAGCGTGAGCTCGTCGGACGGGACGTCGCCCACACGGAGGTAGGGATGGGCCCCGATCGCGACGGGGGCGGTGCGCTCGCCCTCGTTGACGATGCCGTGGGTGACGGTGATGCCGTCGGGCTGCAGCTCGTAGCGGACGCTCGTCTCCAGCAGGAACGGGTAGCCGTGCTGCGGGAAGACGGGCGCGGACAGGGTGATCGCCGAGTCGGACCTGTCCGTCACCCGGTACCCGGTGTTGCGGAGCAGGCCGTGGGTGGCGTTCCCCGTCGACGGCTCCGTGATGTCGAGCCGCTGCTCCGCCCCGTCGAGCACCCACCGGCCCTGCCGCACCCGGTTGGGCCAGGGCACCAGCACGATGCCCTGGCCGTACGGCGGGATCAGGTCGTCCGGGTACTCGTGCACGAGAGGTCGCCCACCCACCCGCAGCGATCGGAGGGAAGCGGCGAGTTCGGTGACGGTGGCGGTGACGTCGCCGTCCGGGAGGGTGAGGCGGAACTGTTCGCCGGTCGGCAGCATGAGGCCGACATTACCTGTCGCGGCTCGGAGTCCCCGCCGTCAGCGGGACGCCTCCACGAGCACCGGCTCGCAGCCGAACGCCTCCGCAGAGGACGCCAGCTCGTCCGCGCCGGGGCCGCCGGTCACGAGCATCGCGAAGTCCGTCAGGGACCCGATAGTGCCCAGGTGGCTCTGCCGGAACTTGCCGGCGTCGGCGACCAGCAGGCGGCGGGTGGAGGCGGTGAGCATCGCCTGCTTCACCTCCGCCTCGGGCAGGTTCAGGTTCGAGACGCGGCCCGATTCCTCGATGCCGTTGCAGCCGAGGATCGCGAGATCGACGTGCAGATCCTGGAGTGCGCGGGACGCCATCGGATTGACGAGCGAGTGCTGCAGCGGGCGGAGCGTGCCGCCGGTCAGCACGACGGTCAGCCGCGGGATCGCCGGCTCCAGCGCGAGCGCGATACCGAGGCCGTTGGTCACCACGACGACATCCGCCAGGTCGTGGCGGGACACCAGCGCGTGGGCGACGGCGAGCGTCGTGGACCCGACGTCGAGGATGATCGCGGTGCCGGGCCGGACCGCGGCGGCGGCCCGGCGGCCTATCGCGTCCTTCACCTCCGCGTCCCGGCGGGCAGTCGCCTCCACCGGCGTCTCCCGCTCCCGGAGTGCGATCGCTCCGCCGCGGACCCGTCGCAGGGCACCCGCCGACTCCAGCGCCGCGAGGTCCGCGCGGACGGTGACCTCGGTCACCCCGAAGCGCAGCGCCGCGTCGGCCACCGGGAGGAAGGCCACCTCCGCGACCCAGGCGGCGAGCATCGCGCGGCGGGTGGCCGACGGCGGGGCTGCGTCCTCGCGCATAGGCGTCCTTTCGGAGTTCTTCGGAAACGAAAGCGGCTCTTGCATTACCGTAACGAAGATGGACGCTCTGGAGCTCACGTCGGGGATCGTCGCGCGGCCGGCGGTGCTCGCGGACGGGCGGGAGCTCGTCTACTACGACGACGCGGGCACAGCGCTCCCGCCGGAGCGTGCCGCCGACACCCGCACGCTCGCCGAGCGGCCGCCGACAGCGGTGATGCGCCAGGATGTGCTCACCGGGGAGTGGGTGTCGATCGCCGCCGCCCGACAGAACCGCGCCTTCCTGCCGCCCGCGGAGCTCGACCCGCTGGCGCCGCAGACGCCGACGAACCCCTCCGAGGTGCCGAGCCGGTACGACGTCGCGGTGTTCGAGAACCGGTCGCCCTCGTTCGGCCCCGTGCTGGAGGACGACAACGCGCCGCGGGGTCTGGAGGACCTCGCCGAGATCGGGTTCGCGCGCACGCGCACCTCCGTCGGCAGGACCGAGGTCGTCTGCTTCGACCCCGCGCACGAGGGCTCGTTCAGCGACCTGTCCGTCGGCCGCGCCCGCACGGTGATCGAGGCGTGGGCGCACCGCACCGAGGTCCTGTCCGCGCTGCCCGGGATCGAGCAGGTGTTCCCCTTCGAGAACCGCGGCCAGGCGATCGGCGTGACCCTCCACCATCCGCACGGCCAGATCTACGCCTACCCGTACATCACCCCGCGGACGGCCCGCCTCATCCAGTCGATCGAGCAGGTCGGGCCGGACCTCTTCGAGCGCATCCTGGACATCGAGCGTGACTCGGAGCGGATGCTGCTCACCGGCGAGCACTGGACGGCGTTCGTGCCGTTCGCCGCGCGGTGGCCGCTCGAGGTGCACCTCCTGCCGCACCGTCACGTGCCGGACCTGGCCGCCACGACCGTGGCCGAGCGCGACGAGCTGGCCGAGGTGTACCTGCGGCTGCTGCGCGGCATCGACGCGCTGTACCCGACGCCGACCCCGTACATCTCCGCCTGGCACCAGGCGCCCGTCCGCTCGCACCGCGACGACGTCCGGCTGATGCTGCAGATCACCTCACCCCGTCGGGCCGAGGCGAAGCTCAAGTACCTGGCCGGCTCCGAGGCGGCCATGGGAGCCTGGATCGGCGACGTGCCGCCGGAGCAGGCCGCCGCATTCCTTCGAGAGGGGCTCTCCCGCGCATGACCGACCTCGTCGCAGAGACCGCCGACCTGTTCCGCGAGCACGTCGGAGGCGATCCCGCCTCCGTGTGGTCCGCCCCGGGCCGGGTGAACCTGATCGGGGAGCACACCGACTACAACGAGGGCTTCGTGTTCCCGTTCGCGATCGACAGGCGGACGGTCGCCGCGATCCGTCCGCGCACCGACGGCGTCGCCCGCGTCGCCTCCTCCTTCGCCGAGGAGACCGTCGAGCTGCCGCTGAGCGACCTCTCCCCCGACCGCCTGCGCGGCTGGTCCGCCTACCCGCTCGGCGTCGCCTGGGCGCTCCGCGAGACGACCGGCGGCCGCGCGGAGGAGACGGGATTCGACCTGTTCGTGCACTCGGAGGTGCCGGTCGGCGCGGGGCTGTCCTCGTCAGCCGCGATCGAGAGCGCCGTGGCGATGGCCCTCGACGACCTGTGGGACGCCGGGCTCGACAGGCGCACCCTCGCCCGTGTCGGCCAGCTGGCGGAGAACAAGGCCGTCGGCGCCCCCACCGGGATCATGGACCAGTCGGCCTCGCTGCTCGGCGAGGAGGACGCCGGGGTGTTCCTCGACTGCCGGACCCTCGACGCGGAGATCATCCCGCTCGGCTTCGCCGAAGCGGACCTGGTGCTGCTCGTCATGGACACCGGCGTCTCGCACTCGCATGCGACGGGCGGCTACGCGGCGCGCCGGGCATCGTGCGAGGCCGGGGCGAAGGCGATGGGAGTGGAGGCGCTCCGCGATCTGTCGGTCGGCGACCTGATGCGCGCCCGCGATCTGCTCGACGGCGAGACCTATCGCCGGGTACGGCACGTCGTCACCGAGGATCAGCGGGTGCTCGACACGGTCCGCGCCCTGCGCGAGCACGGTCCCCTCGCGATCGGCGACCTGCTCGACGCGTCCCATCGCTCCATGCGCGACGACTTCGAGATCTCGGTGCCCGAACTCGATCTCGCCGTGGAGTCGGCCCTCAATGCCGGCGCCCTCGGTGCCCGGATGACCGGCGGCGGCTTCGGAGGCGCGGCCATCGCGCTCACCCCGGCCGCGCTGGTATCCCGTGTGGAGCACGCCGTGGAGGGTGCGTTCATCGAGCACGGCTGGGCACCGCCGACCACGTTCCCGGTCTCCGCGTCCGCCGGCGCCCGCCGGGAGGTCTGACCACCCGAGTTGCCACTTTTCGTCGTCTTCCCGCGCGGTTGGGGACGGGAAGTGTCAACTCGGCGGGCGAGGGGCCGCCGTAGGCTGGCGCCGTGGCGGCCGTCGACCTCAACTGCGACCTCGGCGAGGGCTACCCGTTCGACGAGGAGCTGCTCGCGCTGGTCACCAGCGCGAACGTCGCCTGCGGCGGGCACTACGGCGATGCCGCCACCATGCGCGCCGCGTGCTCCCGGGCGCTCCGGCACGGGGTGACGATCGGCGCGCACCCCTCCTACGAGGATCGGGAGGGCTTCGGCCGGCGACCGCGGGACGTCGACGCCGGGCTGCTCGAGCGGCAGGTGAGCGAGCAGATCGCCGCGCTGCGGGCGGAGGCGGCGATCGTCGGTGCGGAGGTCCGGTACGTGAAGCCGCACGGCGCGCTCTACAACAGGATCGCGGTCGACCTCGCGCAGGCGGAGGCCGTCGTCCGCGCCGCGGCGAGCGCTGGGCTCCCCCTGCTCGGCCAGGCCGGCACGGCGGCGGAGGCGGCGGCTCGGCGGGCGGGACTGCCCTTCGTCGCCGAGGCCTTCGCCGACCGCGGCTACCGAGCCGATGGCACGCTCGCCGACCGGGCCGAGCCGGGCGGGCTGATCACCGACGCGGACGCCGTTGCGGCCCGGGTGCTGCGGATGTCGACCGATGGGGAGGTCGCAGCGGTCGACGGCACGCGGGTGACTCTGACTGTCGAGTCGGTGTGCCTGCACGGCGACACCCCGGGAGCAGTCGACCTGGCCGTCGCGGTGCGCCGGACGCTCGGCGCAGCAGGGGTCGCGGTCCGGCCGTTCCGGGAGCCGTGATGGGAGTTCCGATCCTGCCGATGGGTGATCGCGCGCTCCTCGCCGAGCCGGGCGACCTCGACGCGGTCCTCGCCCTGCATGCGGCGCTGGCGGCGAACCGCCCCCCGGGAGTCGTGGACCTGGTCCCTGCCGCGAGGACCGTTCTCGTCCGCATCGATCCGGCGGTCCTGCCGCTTCCAGCGGCCGAGCGGTGGATCGCCGATGCCACCCCGCTCCCGTCGGCGGACCGGCCGGCGGCCGAGGTGCGGATCCCCGTCCGCTACGACGGCCCCGACCTGGCTGCGACGGCCGAGCTGCTCGGCCTGACGCCGGCCGACCTGATCGCCCGGCACACCGGCACCCAGTGGACCGCCGGGTTCCTCGGCTTCGGGCCCGGCTTCGCGTACCTGGTCTCCGACGTCGACCTCGCGGTGCCGCGGCTCCCGACCAGCAGGCCGCGCGTGCCCGCCGGCTCGGTCGCCCTGGCCGGCCCGTACTCCGCCGTCTACCCGCGCGAGTCGCCCGGCGGCTGGCGGCTCATCGGCAGCACAGACGCCGCCCTCTGGGACGAGGTACGCGACCCGCCCGCACTGCTGCCACCGGGCACCCGCGTGCGGTTCGAGGCGATCCCGTGACGACGCTCACCGTGCTCGCGGCGGGACCACTGACCCTCGTCGAGGATCTCGGCCGGCCGGGCCTCGGCGCGCTCGGCGTCGGGGCGTCCGGCGCCGCCGACGCGGCAGCGCACAGACTCGCCAACCGGCTCGTCGGCAATCCGGAGCAGGCGGCGACTCTCGAGGTGCTGCTCGGCGGCGCCCGACTTCGGCTGGACGGCGGCGGCTGGGTGGCCGTGACGGGAGCGTGGGGCGACACCCGGGGAGGCGAGCGCCGCCTCGAGCCGCACACCGCCACATTGCTGGCGCCCGGGGAGATCGTCGATCTGCCGCCCGCGGCGGCGGGCCTCCGCTACGTGGTCGCCGTCCGCGGCGGCATCGATGTGCCGCCGGTGCTCGGCTCCCGCTCGTGGGACGTGCTCGCGCGGCTCGGCCCCGCACCGGTGCGGGACGGCGACGTGCTGCCGATCGGAAGTGAGCCCGCCGTCGCCGTCCCGGCCGCCGACCTGGTCCCGATCGGTCCGCCGCCCACCGGGGACGTGCGGGTCGGGCTGCTGCCCGGCCCCCGCCGCGACTGGTTCGGCGACGACGCCTGGGCGGCACTGGCCTCCGCCCCGTGGATGGTGACGGAGCGGACGGATCGCACCGGCATCCGGCTCGACGGTCCACCGCTTCCCCGCGCCCGCTCCGGCGAGCTGCCGAGCGAGGGCATGGTGCCGGGAGCCATCCAGGTGTCGCCGGACGGCGTGCCGACGATCCTCGGCGTCGACGGCCCGGTCACGGGTGGCTACCCGGTGCTCGGCGTCGTCCCGTCGGTCTTCCTCGACGCTCTCGCGCAGGTGCGCCCGGGCCAGCGGCTCCGGCTGACGCCCGGGCATCGCTGACCGCGCGCGGGTGACGGCAACGTTCCGGCCTAACGGCAACGCTCTACCGTTGCCGTTAGGCCGGAGCGTTGCCGTTAGTGCTCGGGAGGGTCAGCGGGCGAGGCGCTCCGCGGTCTCCACGACGTTCGCGACGAGCATCGCGCGCGTCATCGGGCCGACGCCGCCGGGATTCGGGGACAGCCAGCTCGCCACCTCGTCGACGCCGGGGGCGATGTCGCCAGTCAGCTTCGCCTTGCCGGACTCCGGGTCGACGACGCGCGTGACACCCACATCGAGGAGGGCGGCACCCGGCTTCACCCAGTCCGGCTGGATGAGGTGCGGGATGCCGACGGCCGCGACGACGACATCGGCACGGCGGATCTCGCCGGCCAGGTCGACGGTCCGGGAGTGGGTGAGGGTGACCGTCGCGTCGATGCCCTTGCGCGTGAGCAGCAGCCCGAGCGGTCGGCCCACGGTGAGACCGCGTCCGACGACCACCACGTGGCGACCGGAGAGGGGCACGTCGTGCCGCTCCAGCAGCTCGACGATCCCGCGCGGCGTGCACGGCAGCGGCGAGGCGAGTTCGCCCTCCACGCCGAGCACCAGGCGCCCGAGGTTCATCGGGTGCAGGCCGTCCGCGTCCTTCGCCGG
>DATCMN010000336.1:0-5083 GCA_036563405.1 Naasia sp.
CACAGTGCCGTCGGCGTCGACAGCGACGAGGCCGCGCATCGCGGAGGCGTCGCTGTGCAGCCACGTCCAGGCGCGCATCGCCCGCTCGTCCTGCAGCGGTGTCTCGTAGAAGTCGGCGTAGCCGGCGTACAGCTCGTACCAGGCGAAGAAGTCGCCCTGCTCGAGCGGACGCACGCGCACCGCCGTGGTCGCGGTGCCGCTGTCGCCGGCTGAGTTCGTCGGGTCGCTCATGGTGGTTCCTTCCCCCGGTGGTTCTTCGCTAGAGCACTTCGTTCGGCACGAGCACGATGCTCGTCACCGCGAGCTCCGGGCCGTGTTCGAACGAGAGATCGTCGATCCGGCCGACTGCCCTCAGGTCGCCTTCGGCGAGCTGAAGCAGCTCGACTTTCTCATCGGGCCCCGCGATCACCGCCGATGCTACCGGCGTCTTCTGGGAGGCCTTGGAGTCCGTCTTGGCGCGCCGGATGCCGATCAGCGCCTCGCTCGCGAGGCGGAGCAGCTCGGTCTCCGCGGTGTCGGCGAGGGTGCCCGGCGTCGGCCAGGTGGCGGTGTGCACGCTGCCCTCGCCGAACCAGGACCACGCCTCCTCGGTCGCGAACGGGACGAACGGCGCGAACAGGCGCAGCAGGGTCGACATCGCCTCGCGCAGAGCGGCGATCGCCGACGCCTGGCCGCCGTCCTCGGTCTCCCCGGCGCCGTACGCGCGCTCCTTGACGAGCTCCAGGTAGTCGTCGCAGAAGGTCCAGAAGAAGCTCTCCGCGGTCTCCAGTGCACGCGCGTGGTCGTACTCCTCGAGGGCGGAAGTGGCCGTCTTCACGACCCCGTCGAGCGTCGCGAGCATGCTCCAGTCGAGCGGGTGCGTGACCGCCTCGCGGCCCTCGCCCTCGCCCTCGGGGAAGCTGAGGATGAACTTGGCGGCGTTGAGGATCTTGATCGCCAGGCGTCGGCCGATCCGGATCTGCGTCGGGTTCTGCGGGTCGAACGCCGCGTCCGTGCCGAGCCGGCTGGAGGCCGCCCAGTACCGCACGGCGTCGGAGCCGTGCTGTTCGAGCATGTCGGCGGGCGTCACGACGTTGCCCTTCGACTTCGACATCTTCTTGCGGTCCGGGTCGACGATGAAGCCGGAGATGGTCGCGTGCTTCCAGGGCGCGTCGCCGTTCTCGAGCAGCGCGCGCAGCGCGGTCGAGAACAGCCAGGTGCGGATGATGTCCTGCCCCTGCGGCCGCAGGTCGAACGGGTAGACGAGGCTCCACAGCTCCTCGTCGCGCTCCCAGCCGCCTGCGAGCTGCGGGGTCAGGGACGAGGTGGCCCAGGTGTCCATGATGTCGAGCTCGCCGAGGAAGCCGTCCGGCTTGCCGCGCTGCGACTCGTCGAACCCGGCGGGCGCGTCCGAGGACGGGTCGACCGGCAGGGTGCTCTCGTCCGGCACGAGCACGTCGTCGAAGCGCGGGTTGCCGTCGCCGTCGAGGCGGTACCAGACGGGGATCGGCACGCCGAAGAACCGCTGGCGGGAGATCAGCCAGTCGCCGGCGAGCCCGCGCACCCAGTTCTCGTAGCGCACGCGCATGAAGTCCGGCACGAAGTCGATGCCGCGGCCGAGTTCGAGGAGACGCTCGCGGAGCTCCTCGCTGCGTCCACCGTTCGTCACGTACCACTGGCGGGTGCTGATGATCTCGAGCGGGCGGTCGCCCTTCTCGAAGAACTTCACCGGGTGGGTGATCTGCTTCGGCTCGGCGAGCAGCTCACCGGTGCCGCGCAGCAGGTCCACGATCGCCTGCTTCGCGGAGAACACTGTCTTGCCGGCCAGCTGGGCGTACGCCTCCTTGCCCGCGTCGGTGGTGATCGCCGCCGGCGGCTCCGTCTGGAAGCGGCCGTCGAAGCCGATCACCGCGCGGTTCGGCAGGTCCAGCTCGCGCCACCACACCACGTCGGTGACGTCGCCGAAGGTGCAGTTCATGGCGATGCCGGTGCCCTTGTCGGCCTGGGCGAGGTGGTGGGGGAGCACGGGCACCTGGACCCCGAACACCGGGGTCGTCACGGTGGTGCCGAACAGGTGCTTGTATCGCTCGTCATCCGGGTGCGCGATCAGGGCGACGCATGAGGGGAGAAGCTCGGGACGGCTGGTCTCGATCTCGATCCGGGTGCCGTCCGGGGCGGAGAACGCGATCCGGTGGTAGGCGCCGGGCTGGACCCGGTCCTCCAGCTCGGCCTGGGCCACCGCCGTCCGGAAGGTGATGTCCCAGAGGGTGGGAGCGTCGGCCTGGTAGGCCTCGCCGCGGGCGAGGTTGCGGAGGAACGCCTTCTGGGAGGCTGCGCGCGCGTCGTCGCCGATGGTGCGGTAGGTCTGGGTCCAGTCGACGGAGAGGCCGAGGGAGCGCCATACCGCCTCGAACTGCTTCTCGTCCTCGACGGTCAGCTTCTCGCACAGCTCGATGAAGTTGCGGCGGGAGACGGGCTGCTGGTCGGCCGCCTTGCTGCTCTTGTTGTCGCCACCCTCGTACGGCGGAGTGAAGTCCGGGTCGTAGGGGAGCGTGGGGTCGCAGCGCACCCCGTAGTAGTTCTGCACGCGCCGCTCGGTGGGCAGGCCGTTGTCGTCCCATCCCATCGGGTAGAAGACGGTCTTGCCGCGCATGCGCTGGAAGCGCGCGATCACATCGGTGTGCGTGTAGCTGAAGACGTGGCCGATGTGCAGCGAGCCGGAGGCGGTTGGCGGCGGGGTGTCGATCGAGTAGATCGCGTCGCGGGAAGCGCCTTCGCGGCGGAACCGGTAGACGCCGTCCGACTCCCAGCGCTCGCCCCACTTGGGCTCGAGTCCTTCGAGGGCCGGCTTGTCGGGGATCGCGTTCGACATGGCAAGACTCCGGGTCCGTATGTGCGGCACCGCGTGAGGGTGCCTTAGATGTCGCCGCGTCACGCGGCCCCTCCACAGTACCGGAGCGGGTCGGCCCGCCGCCCCCGGGTCCTCGCGGTCGGCGCAGGTGAAAGGACCTCGGCGCGGTGGGTATATCTCCTGCGCCGAGGTCCTTTCTGTCGCGGCGAGCCGCTACGGCTACGCGGCCACGGGCTCCGTCGACTCGATCGGGACGACGGGTCGACGGGCGGCGACGTAGGCGGCGATCAGGGTGATGACGCTCATCGCCGCGAGCACGATGCCCGGGTGCCACCACGCGTTGCCGGTCGCCTCGCCGATGCTGAGCGTGAGCGCCGGGACGAAGCCCGCGATCATCGCGGCGACGCTGTACGCCACCGACAGGGCGGAGTAGCGGAAGTCCGCGGCGAACAGGTCGGACATCAGCCCGCCGAGCGCCGCCCAGCTGAGGGTGGGCAGGATGCCGCCGATGATCATCGACGCCACGAGGATCTCGAACGTGGAGAACTGCAGGAGGAAGTAGAGCGGGAAGGTGACGATCAGGGTGCCCGCTGCGCCGATCGCGACCACCTTGGCCGACCCGATCCGATTCGCCCACGCCCCGAACAGCGGGATGGTGACCAACTGCAGCAGCCCGCCGATCGTGGTGGCGATCAGCAGGTCCTGGAAGCTGAAGCCGAGGACGGCCACCCCGTAGTTCACGGTGTACGTGTTCATCAGCGAGTAGGAGCCGATGCCGAGCAGTGCGGCGCCGACCGCGATGATCAGGGCGACGGGCTGACGGCGGAGCAGGGTGCCGAGCGGGAGCCGGTCACGGCGGCCGGTGGCGACCAGGGCCTTGAACACCGGCGTCTCGTCGATCGACCAGCGCAGGTAGAGCGACACCAGCAGCAGCGGGATCGCGGTGAGGAACGGGATTCGCCAGCCCCACTCGCCGAGCGCCTCGGGGCTCATCGCGGTGGTGAGGACCAGGAACAGCGCCGCCGACAGGATGGAGCCGACGGGCGAGCCGAGCTGCGGGATCGCGGCGAAGAAGCCGCGGCGCTTCGCATCCGAGTGCTCGGTCGCGAGCAGGATCGCGCCGCCCCACTCGCCGCCGAGTGAGAGTCCCTGGAGGAGCCTGAGGAGGACGAGGGCGATGGCGCCGAACCATCCGGCCGCCTCGTAGGTGGGGAGGAAGCCGATCAGCCCTGTCGCGACGCCCATCAGCGCGACGGTGATCATGAGGGTCGAGCGGCGCCCGATCCTGTCGCCGAGGTGCCCGAAGAGGATCGCGCCGACCGGCCGGATCACGAAGCCGACTCCGATGACGATGAACGCGCTGAGCGTCTCGCCGAAGGTGCCGAGCGGCTCGAAGAAGAGCGGGCCGACGAAGAAGGCGCTGAAGTAGGCGAAGACGTAGAAGTCGTACGACTCGAGGGCGGTGCCGACGAAGGACGCCCACACGACGCGCCGGCTGATTCGCAGCGGCGATTGTGCGGCGGGAACGGGTGCGGGCGCTGTGGCGGTCACGTGTGCTCCGGAGGACTTGACGCTATCTTTGTTGGACCGCGTCTAGAAATGAGGGACGGTGACCGATACTAACCCCTCCCGCACCGCCCTGGGGCGGCCCCGGAGGTCATCCCGGGACACGCTGCAGGACGCGGCCTGCGAGCTCTTCCTCGAGGTCGGCTACGAGCGGACGACAGTCGACGAGATCGCCCGCAGGGCCGGGGTGTCCCGCGCGAGCTTCTTCAACTACTTCCGAGCGAAGTCCGACGTGCTGTGGGCCGACGTCGACCCGGCCCTCGCCGAGCTGCCCCGCATTCTGGAGCTGCTGACGGATCGGCTGCCGCCGACAGTGGCGGTGCGCGCCGTCCTCGTGGAGGTCGCCGCCCTGCTCCCCGTCGCCCCCGCTGCGCTCGTCGAGCGCGCCACGACCGGTGCCGCCGCGGAAGCCGCCGTCGCCGGGCTCGACCGGATGCTGATGGTGCGGGTCGCGCTCCGCCGGTACCTCTCCGGCCGCTCCACGGCTCCCGCCGAGGCCCTCGACGGCTTCGCCGCGGCCGCGACCGCCGTCGCCGCATCCGCCGGCGTCGCCTGGTTGGATGCGGGATCGGCGCGGCAGCCGCTCGCCGACGCGGTCGACGCCGCCCTCGCCCCGGTCTGCGCCGGGTACGCGCCCCTCCTCGACTGAGACTTTCCTCGCCCCGTCCGCCCGCCCTCAACAGGCTG
>DATCMN010000400.1:0-4197 GCA_036563405.1 Naasia sp.
TTCGTCGACCTCGGGAACACCTACAACCTGACGATCTTCAACATCGGCGTGGTCCGGCTGATCGTCGCGCACTCGCTGTTCTCGTGCGCTGTGGTCACCTTCATCGTGCGCGCCCGGATGGCAGGCCTCAGCGCGTCGCTCGAGGAGGCGGCCGCAGACCTCGGCGCGCCGCCCGTGCGGCGCTTCCTCGACATCACCTTCCCGCTGATGCGGCCCGCGGTGATCTCGGGTGCGCTGCTCGCGTTCACGCTGAGCCTCGACAACACGGTGATCTCGAGCTTCGTGTCGGTCGCCGGGTCGACGCCGTGGCCGGTCTACGTGTTCGCGTCCCTGCGGTCCTCCCTCCGGCCGGAGATCGCAGCAGTGTCGACGCTGATGCTCCTGCTCACCCTGGTGGCGCTCGCGCTGGTCGCGGTCGTGCTCATGCGGGCGCGGAAGAGCAGCGGCGGGGAAGCACCGGGCCTCGCGCAGACTCTCGCAGGCGGCAACTGACCGGAACGACACGGCGTCATGTGCCCGGCATCCCGGGGACATGACGCCGTATCGTGCACCTGGCTGCGGGGCTAGGAGTCGAAGCCGAGGCCCAACGCGTCGAGGACCTTGAGCAGCGGGCCGCGACGGCCCTCCCGGTGGTCCGCCCGGTCGAGCGCGCGGCGGGTGAGCTGGATGCCGATGCTCGCAGCCGGCTCCGGCGGGAACGGCAGCGGGGGACGGCGGACGAGCTCGAGCTCGGTGAGCTCCGTCTTCTCGCCGGAGAGCAGATCGAGCATGACGTCGCCCGCGAACCGGGTGGCCGCCACGCCGAGCCCCGTGAAGCCGGCCGCGTAGGCGATCCGCCCGCCCGCCGCGGTGCCGAAGAAGACGCAGAACCTGGTGCATGTGTCGATGGCGCCCGCCCAGCGGTGGCTGAACCTGATGCCCTCGAGCTGCGGGAACGTGGTGAGGAAGTGCGCCGCGAGGCGCTGGTAGCTGTCCGGCCGGTTCTCGTAGCGCGAGCGGATGCGACCGCCGGGGTAGTACACGGCGTCGTAGCCGCCCCACAGGATCCGGTTGTCGGCTGTGAGCCGGTAGTAGTGGAACTGGTTGGCCGAGTCGCTGATGCCCTCGCGGCCGCTCCAGCCGATGGAGGCCAGCTGCGCGTCGCTGAGCGGCTCCGTCATCAGCACGTAGTCGTACACCGGCACCGTCATAAGGCGGGCCCGCTTGAGCAGTGAGGGGAAGACGCCCGTGCCGAGCACCACCTTCGCCGCGGTGATGGTGGCTGCGGGAGTGCGCACGGTGATCGAGCCGGCGCTCGGCTCCACGGCTGTCACCCGCGACTCCTCGTGGATGCGGACACCGAGCTCGGCCGCCGCGCGCGCCAGCTCACGGGCGAGCTTGCCGGGGTGCACGAGCGCGGTCGTGTCGGGGGTGCGCAGGCCCGCGAGGAAGGTGGGGGAGCGGACGAGGGATTGCACGGCGGCCTGGTCCAGGAACCTGTCGGAGCCGTGCGCGGGGTCGCCCGCCTCGCGCAGCCACTCGACCTGGTGCGGCTCCGTGGCGACGGTGATCCCGCCGGTGCGCTCGAACTCGACATCGAGGCCGAGGTCGAGGACCGTGCGCTCGATGCCGTCCAGGTTCTCGCGGCCGAGCCGGTCGAGGACGTCCATCTCGTCGGGCCAGCGGTTCTGGCCGTTCTCCTCGCCGTGGGTGAGGCTCGCGTCGACGAAGCCGCCGTTGCGGCCCGACGCGGCCCAGCCGATCGAGCGCGCCTCGAGGAGCACCACGTCGAGGTCCGGGTCGCGCTGCTTGGCGAGCAGGGCGGTCCAGAGCCCGCTGTAGCCGCCGCCGACGACGACGAGGTCGGCGGTCGCGCCGCCGAAGACGGGCCGGTAGCGGGTGGGCGGGTTGTCCTCCAGCCAGAAGATCCGCTGAGCTGAGCCCTCGAGGGCCGCCTCCACGGTTGCCGAGGAAGGTGCGATGCGTTCGAAGACCGTTGTGCCCATGACCTCCCGAGCGTAGCAACGCCGGTCAGGCGGAACTGTCGAGCAGCGCGTCCTCCTCGTCCGCATCCGATCGCCGGCCTGCCCGGCGTTCCTCCCGGCGCGCTGCGCGCTCCTTCTCCGCAGGGTCATCCGCGTTCCGGTGCCGGCGCTCCTCCCGCACCGCGAACGCGAGTCCGCCGAAGCCGATCAGCGCGAACACCGCCCACTGGAAGGCGTAGGAGAGATGCGGGCCCTCGTCGAGCGCGGGCCGGAGCGCGGGCTCCGGGCGCTCCACCACCGCGGGCGACTCGCTGTCGAGCAGCCCGTAAGCGGCGGCGAACTGCTCCCCGGTGATCCGCTCCACTTCGGGGAGGTGGATGGAGGCGAGCACGCCCGTGGCGCTGGTGGCGCCGGGCACCGACGGCTCGCCCGGCTTCAGGCGCACCACCACTGAGACGGTCCCGGATGGAGCGGCGGGGACGTCGGCGGGCTCCGCGGCCGTCTCGCCGATCGGCACCCACCCCCGGTCGATGAGGAACAGGTCGCCGTAGCCGTTCGCCCGGAACGGCACCAGCACCTCGAAGCCCGGCGTGCCGCCGCGCGGCCGGTTGCGCACGAGCAGCTGCAGCTCCGGCGCGTACTGGCCCGTCAGGGCAACCGGGGTCCACTCGTCGCCGTCGCGGAAGGCGGCGCCCTCGGGCAGCGCCTCCTGCAGCGGGACGGGCTGCGCGTCGTAGTTCTCCTGGATCCGGGTGATCTCGGCCACCTTCTCCGCACGGCGGGCGAGCTGCCAGTTCGCGAGGCCGGCGCACGCCACCGCGAACAGGACGGCCATCAGCAGGTAGCGGAGCCAGCGGGCCGTCAGCAGGAAGCGCAGTCCCGTCACGCCGCCGTCCCGGGGAGTCCGACGACCCGTACCGGGAAGTCGCGCGATGCCAGGTAATCCCGCAGGTAGCCGAGGTGCTCCTCGCAGGCGAGCCACAGCTTCCTGCGGCTCTCGTCGTGGATCCGCGGATTGCGCCACTCGACGGCGCCCGTGGCGGGGTTCGAGCAGCCCGCCCGGGAGCAGACGAACTGCTCCTCCGTCACGGGGTGTCGCCGGGCCGGGGCTGGGGCGGGAGGAGGATCGGGACGACCGATTCCGGCCGCAGCACGCGCGGCGGGGCCTGCGGCTTCGCTCCGACGTTCGCGACGACGACCGCCAGGTACGGCAGGATCACGGCCGCCACGATCATCACGAGGACCCACCAGCCGCTCACGAAGAGGAGCGACGCCACGCAGAGGGTGCGGATGCCCATCGCGATCGAGTACTTGATCATGCGCGACCGCCGGTCCTCGTCAGGGGAGGCCGGGAGGGTGGTGATCGATTGCGACGGACGACGCGTGCTCATGGACGGCTCAACCCTACGCCCGCCTGCCTGGGAGTGCGGTCGTAGGCTGGTGCGGTTCGACCCCGCATATCGCCCTGCCCTGCTCGACCGGAAGGACCCCGCGTGACCGCTCGCACCGTACTCGTGACCGGAGGCAACAGGGGGATCGGCTACGCCATCGCCGAGGAGTTCGTCCGCCTCGGCCACCGCGTCGCGGTGACCTCCCGCTCCGGCAGCGGCGGCCCGGACGGCGCGCTCACGGTCGAGGCCGACGTGACCGACGCCGCGAGCGTCGACGCCGCCTTCACCTCGGTGGAGCAGGCGCTCGGTCCCGTCGAGGTCGTGGTGGCGAACGCGGGGATCACCCGCGACACGCTCCTCATGCGGATGAGCGAGGAGGACTTCACCGACGTCCTCGACACCAATCTGACGGGCGCGTTCCGGGTGGTGAAGCGCGCCTCCAAGGGCATGCTCAAGGCCCGGTTCGGCCGGGTGGTGCTCATCTCGAGCGTCGTCGGACTGTACGGCGGCGCGGGCCAGGTGAACTACTCGTCGTCGAAGGCCGCCCTGGTGGGCATGGCGCGCTCCCTCACGCGGGAGCTCGGCGCGCGTGGGATCACCGCCAACGTCGTCGCGCCCGGCTTCATCGAGACGGAGATGACCGCGGCGCTGCCCGCCGAGCAGCAGGCCGAGTACCGGAAGGCGATCCCCGCCGGGCGCTTCGCCTCCGCCGCCGAGGTCGCGGGCGTCGTGGCCTGGATCGCCTCGGACGAGTCCGCCTACATCTCCGGCGCGGTCATCCCCGTCGACGGCGGTCTCGGGATGGGCCACTAGCCGGCCGAACGCGCCCACGTCGGCTAGCG
>DATCMN010000338.1:0-1756 GCA_036563405.1 Naasia sp.
GGCGCGGCTCGACGCCGCCAGCGCCTCCGGCTCGCAGTGCCAGGTGCCCGGATCGTCGAAGGAGTAGTCGGCGGCGAGCTCCGTGTAGATGTCGACGATGGCGACGGCACCGGGCCTCAGGCTCCGCGACAGGAGGAGAAGCACATTCTCCTTCGCGTCCCCGCTCAGTGTCTCGTAGACGTGCCCGAGGTAGAAGGAGCAGGGCTCCGGCTCCTGGCGCACCCGGAGCGCGAGATCCAGGACCGACATGCGGTCGTTGAGGTTCACCCACCGGGCCTCGACCCCCGGCAGCGAGCGCAGGGCCGCGAGCGCCGGAAAGGTGAAGTCGCAGGCCAGCACGGAACGCCCCGTCGCCGCGAGACCCCTCGCCACGCGTCCCCGCCCTGCGCCCACATCGACCACCCTGCCGCCCTCCGGGAAGCAGAGCGCCAGCGACTCGACGTCGGCCCCGTGCTCCTCCCGGCCCGCGTGGGCCGCCGTCCAGTACGTGCGCTGGAAGTTGAAGGTGCCGAACCAGTTCCAGAACCGCCGAGTGGTGCGCTCGGGCACCTCGAAGACGAAGGACGGGTCCGGTGTCCGCCAGCCGGGCCCGTAACAGGCGGCCAGCCAGCCCTCGGGGTCGGCCGGAGCGGGGAAGCGGCGGCCTTCGAGGTCGAGTTCCGACAAGGGCTCTATGGTGACCGCACCGGCCTCCACCTGCATGGCGAGAGGCTCGTAGAAGTACCCGTCCCTGTAGAAGGCGGTGAAGATGTCGATGTAGTGGTCGGTGGTGCCGTCGTCCTGCAGGAACGTGATCTGGAGGTGCGCATGGCTGTGCCTGACGACGAGGTAGCCGCGCGCCTCGAGCCGGCGCTGCAGCTCGAGCGAGGCCAGCACCAGGTCCGCCGGGGACTGGTCCGGCGGGGCCAGGACGGCGACGTCGGTGTCGTCGTCGTGCGGAAGCAGGCGGCCGGTGCGGACCGCCCCGAGCAGCGTCCCCCCGATGATGAACGGCGTCTCGCCCTCGGCTCTCAAATCCTCGACCAGCTGCGCCGTCCGGTCCAGCATCCGCTCGCCGAGATCAGGTCCGCCCCCCTCGATCGACGGGCCGAGGGAGCCCCACTTGGTGACGGCGAGCGGCCGGCCGGACGCATCCCGCACGTCGAAGGGCTGGTCGCCTCCCCCGAAGTCGACCTGGGTGCCGGCGAGGATCGAGCCGGAGACCGGGTCGCGGAGGTCGACCCGGCCGGTCCCCTGCAGATGCGGCAGCAGAGCGGGAGGCCACTCCACCACGGTCCCGTCGACGTCGTCCGGCACCTCGACGCTGACCGACCAGATGCGTCGCCCGTTGGCGAGGACGTCGACGGGACCCGCGAAGGCGCCGGAGGCACTCCTCAGGCGCAGCCCCAGCCGGTCGGCTCCGACCAGCAGGTCCGTCACGTCGGCGGCTCTCAGTCGGCGTCGAAGACGCGCCGCCAGGACTCCACGCTGGTGAGATCGTCGAGGGCGGAGCGGTACCTCGCGCTGAGGGTGCTCCACTCATTCCGGATCCGGCGGAAGTTGCGGATGGACCGCCACATGCCGGCCCGGAAGAGAGCCCGGTCCCGCCGGTGCAGGGTCACCGCGGAGCCTTCCGCGTTGGTGACCAGCAGGTCGTCGTACGAGGGCACCACCCACCATCGGGCGTCCGAGTAGGGCAGGTGCACCTGCGGGGGCCGGGCGGCCGACGGGGAGGCGCCCGAGAAGTAGTGCCGGCTCACCGTGCGGATCAGCCACG
>DATCMN010000344.1:0-2043 GCA_036563405.1 Naasia sp.
GAGGCGTAGAAGCCGAAGTTGCCGAGGTGGGCGTCGCCGCAGACGACCGGCGTGATGCCCGTGGCGGGGAGCCGCGCGACGTCTTCGGCCATCACGACGGCGGCGCCGCGCAGGAAGCCGTAGGGGGAGCCCACCATCCGCGCGACCCGGATGGGGACGAGCTCGGGCAGCCGCCCCTGGTGCGAGCCCTGCAGCAGGGCGACCGGATCCGGTCGGTCCGCCGGCGGCTCCCATGCCGCGAGGCTGCGGCGCGGGACCTGCTGGCGCAGCGCGCGTCCCATCGCGTACCTGTCCCGGCGGGAGGTGGGCCGCCGGCGCACCGACGTGTACGCCTCGCTGTCCGCCGCGGCCAGAACGGTGTGGCGACCCTCGCGGCGGACGGCCGCGGGCACGGGAGTAGGACCGGTGCCGGGCTGGCCGGGCGGAGCTGGTTCGGTCACGGGCCTCCTCGGGGAGACCCACACTGCCGGGGTGGCGCGGCCGGTGCAACCCCGGTGCCGGGGCCCAGGCGGGTGCGGTAGGACGGGAGCATGAAGACGCTGACCCTCCGTGGCACCGACCGACCCGTCTCGAACATCATCCTGGGGCTGATGCGCATCCAGAACCTGAGCGACGAGGAGGTGCGCGCCCTCTACTCCGCCGCCCGGGAGGTCGGCATCGACTTCTTCGATCACGCTGACATCTACGGCTCCCCTCGCCACGGCTGCGAGCAGCGCTTCGGCGATGCGCTGCAGCTGAGCGCGGCCGAGCGCGAGGAGATCGTGCTGCAGAGCAAGGTGGGCATCCGGAAGGGCTGGTTCGACTTCTCGAAGGAGCACATCCTCACGACGGTCGATGAGGCGCTCGCGGCCCTCCGCACCGACTATCTCGACATCCTGCTGCTGCACCGTCCCGACGCCCTGGTCGAGCCCGAGGAGGTCGCCGCGGCGTTCGACTCCTTGCAGGAGTCGGGCAAGGTGCGCGGGTTCGGCGTCTCCAACCACACCCCTGGGCAGATCGAGGTGCTCAAGACCGCCGTCACCCAGCCGCTGCTGGTGAACCAGGTGCAGCTGAGCATCCCGCACGCGCCGCTCATCGCCCAGGGCGTCGCCGCCAACATGGCCGACCTCGATCAGTCGATCTCCCGCGACGTCGGGCTGCTCGACTACTCCCGGCTCAACGGGATCACCCTGCAGGCGTGGTCGCCGTTCCAGGCCGGATTCTTCAAGGGCGTCTTCGTGGGTGACCGGGAGAAGTTCCCCGAGCTCAACGACCTGCTCGACCAGTACGCGGCCAAGTACGGGGTCACGCCGTCCGGGATCGCTGTCGCCTGGATCACGCGGCACCCGGCCGACATCCAGGTCGTCCTCGGGACCACCAAGCCCGAGCGGGTACGGGAGTCGGCGGCCGGCTCCGACGTGCGCCTGGAGCGCGAGGAGTGGTACGCGCTGTTCCGCGCGGCGGGCTACAAGGTGCCCTGACCCTTCGGGTCCGGTTCCACGGTCTCCACCCGCACCTCTCCCCGGCACCCGTGCCAGGGGGAGGTGCGTGCTCGGCGAACTCCTCGGTCAGGCCGCTCGGACGCGCTCCTCGGGGTCTGTCCAGGATCGATGGCTACCGTGCTGTGCCATGTCCACTGCAGTCGGTTACGGCGTCGCTCGAAGCGATGAGGAGATCCTGTCCGCTTTCCGCGACGAGGGCCTCAGCGAGCAGGCCGCCCGGGGGTACCTCGAGGTCCTGCGCGGGGACGAGGAGGTCGAGGCGTACTCGATCGAAGCGCCCGAGTACGACCTCTCCGACGCCGCGTTCGAGTGATGCTCTAGGAGAAGACGAGCACCGCGACGAAGAGTTCGGCGACAGTCACGACCAGCAGGGCACTCGCCGTCACGAGCAGACCCCAGGGCTGCCGGTCGTGCTCGATGAACGTCGCCCGCCGGGCGTACGACGCCTCGGAGCCGGCGACGCCTGCGGAGGTGTGCTCGAGCATCGACAGGCGACGGGTCATCTCCGACGACGACATGGGCGCCGGGAGGATCGTCGGGACAACCCCCGCGAGGGAGCTGT
>DATCMN010000345.1:0-2495 GCA_036563405.1 Naasia sp.
GAAGGTTCCGAGGAGCCGGCGGCGAACGGGTGGTTCGTCCACGTCTTCGTCGATCGGCGCACGCGCCGGCCGACGCCCATCCCCGCTCGCCTGCGAGACGCTCTCCAGCGGCTCGCGTAGGACCGCAACTTCACCACGACAGACGGGTTCAGATCGAACGTGTTCCGACCTCTCCGCACCCTTCCAGTGGCCATCGCGATGGTGGCCGCGCTCTCGCTCCCTGCGGCCGCTCAGGCGCAGGACCCGGGCCTCGAGTTCGGCATCGCCGACCAGAAGACCGAGGTCTTCGGCGACCCGCGCTTCGAGGCCCTCGGGCTCGACAACGCGCGCCTCACGGTGCCGTGGGACCTCTTCAAGTACGACTGGCAGGTCGCTGAGGTCGATGCCTGGATGAGCGCCGCCGCCGACGCCGGCGTCACCGACCCGCTCATCTCGTTCAACCGCTCGCGCATCGACACGCGCTGGGACGTCGTCCCCTCGACGAAGCAGTTCCTCAGCACGCTGCGGAAGTTCCGCGCCCGCTACCCGGACGCCAACACCTTCAGCCTCTGGAACGAGCCGAACCTCCACTCGCAGCCGACGCTGCACCGGATCGGCCTCTACGCCAAGTGGTACAAGGCCTTCCGCAAGGAGTGCCGCGGCTGCACGCTGCTCGCCGGCGAGCTCATCGACCTCGACAACATGGAGTCGTGGGCCAAGCGCTTCCAGCGCAAGATCGGCGGCTCGCCCGCCATCTGGGGCCTGCACAACTACCGCGACGTCAACCGGATGCAGACGGACACCCTCGCCACGATGCTGGAGATCACCGAGGCGCGCATCTGGATGACGGAGACCGCCGGCATCGTCGGCCGCAGCCTGCGCGGGGCGAGCAAGCACTTCACGCCCTCGCCGCAGCACGCCGCCAAGGCCATGCGGTACCTGTTCAAGAAGATCCTGCCCTACAGCAAGCGCGTGGACCGGCTGTACGTCTACAACTGGAACTCGTCGGAGCGCAACGAGGAGTGGGACTCCGCGCTCATCGACTTCCAGGGCAACCCCCGCCCCGCGTACGACGTGCTCGTGCGCGAGCTGCGCAAGTTCCGCTAGCCCGCACCCGCGTCTGAGGCGGATCCCGGCTGGGCGGCCGCTCGCTACGAGCGGTCGCTCAGCCGGTCCTCGTTGTGGCGCGGGTCCTCCCCGCCCTCGACCGGGTCCGGCAGCTCGCTGCGCAGCGTCTCGCCGACCTCGTCCAGCGCGCCGGTCGTGTCGGTCGCGTCGGCGTCCCACTCATCGCCCTGGAAGTCGGGCGAGTTGGCCTCGGGGATCCGGTCGTCGCCGTCGCCGCTCATCGGCCGATGTCCGACTGGTCGGCGCCCTCGCGCTCCAGGCGGGAGTCCAGCGAGTCCTGCGCCTCGCGCAGCTCGCGGTCGGTGCCCTCGCCGCCGCCCTTCAGCGCCTCCGCGGCGCGGTCCAGGTCGTCGGTGGGCGTGTCGAGCTTGTCGTCGCGTCGTTCGTCCATGCCCCTTCGCTGCCCGGCGCGCGGCGCGGGGAAACCGTGTCGCGGCGTATCGTCGGGCGGATGCCCGACTACACGAAGGTGAACCTCGGCGAGGTCGAGAACGCCGCCGCCCAGCGCGGCGTCGAAGGGATCGAGGCCCGCTTCGCCCGCACCGCCCTCGACATGCGCGAGGGCGGGCTCAGCCTGTTCCGCCTGGGACCCGACGTCCGCGTCCCGTGGGGCCACCGCCACGGCGAGCAGGAGGAGGTCTACGTCGTCGTCTCCGGCTCCGCCCGCTTCAGCCTCGAGGGCGAGATCGTCGAGCTCCGCCCGCTCGACGCCATCCGGGTCCCCGGCCCGGTGGCGCGCGGCATGGAGGCCGGCCCCGAGGGCGCCGAGATCATCGCCTTCGGCGCCCCCAACACCGAGAACAAGGACGGCGAGCTGCTCGGCGACTTCTGGGAGCGGTTCGGCGCCTAGCCCGTCAGCCGCCCCGGCGCAGCTCCGGGACCGGCAGCGGCGGGCACCCGTCCGCGCAGTCGCCCAGCTCCGGCAGCGCCACGTAGGACCGGTGGACCGGGTCGGTGAGGACCTCGACCCGGCCGCCGAGCCGGCCCAGCAGCGCCGGGGCCGGCGGCAGCTGGTGCGGGAAGTCGGCCGGTCCCACGGTCACCCGCAGGCGGTGGCCGGCGGGGATGCGCGCGCGCAGCGGGAAGACCTCGACGGCCAGCTCGCTCGGCACGCCGGGCACGACGGGCAGCACCGACTCGCGCGTGAACGGATGCCACGGCTGCAGCAGCTGGCCGTCGACCACGCGGCTGCGCGAGCCGTCGACCGCGCGGAAGCTCGCCGCCAGCCAGCCGGTGCTCAGCTCGGTCGAGGCGCCGTCCGGCGCGACCTGCGTCACGCGCACGGTGACCGCGGCGTCGCGGGCGGTGGTGCGGACCCAGAGGTTGGCGAGCACCGGCCCCGAGAGGTCGAGCTCCTGCTCGAGCGGCGGCGTCGTGTAGACCGCCTC
>DATCMN010000346.1:0-3842 GCA_036563405.1 Naasia sp.
TCGGCCGCGAGGGGAGGACGGGGGCCGACGAGCGACATATCGCCCCTCAGCACGTTGAGGAGCTGGGGGAGCTCGTCGATGCTGAATCGACGCAGAACTCGGCCGATGCGAGTGACCCTCGGGTCCGCCTTCATCTTGAAAAGCACGGGGTTCCCGACCTCATCCTCAGGGCGCCGAAGAGCGGCGAGTTTGGCCTCGGCATCGACGACCATCGATCGGAATTTGAGCATGTCGAAATCGGCGCCGTTCCTGCCCACACGTCGCTGGCGGAAAAGGACCGGCCCGCGGTCGGCGACCTTGATCGCCGCGGCCGCCCCAAGCAGGAGGGGGCTAAGGAGTACGAGGAGCAGCCCGGCCGCGACCAGATCGAAGGCGCGCTTCCCGTAGAGCTTGGGGCCTTCGTACCGCGGTGTCTCGACATGGATGAGGGGCAGTCCGGCGACCGGTCGGGTGTGCAGACGAGGACCCGCTATGTCCGTGAGGCTGGGCACCAGGACCAGATGCCTCTGGCCGGGCTCCAGGCTCCAACTCAGTTCACGAAGCTTGTCGGGCGGAAGCCGATCGGTTCCCGTGACCGCGACAGTGTCCGCGCCTAGCCGATCCATCTCGCTCAGTACGTCGTCGAGATGCGGCGACACCGGAATGTGCACTCCCCCGACCAGCAGAGGGGCCCCGTCCCCAGGAATGACTGCGCCCACGACCCCGTAGCCGGCCTCCGGGTTGCGCAGGAGTTCCCGGGCGAGGTGGACCACGTTGAGCCGGGTGCCGAGGAGCAGGACTCGGTAGACGTTCTCGCCGCGCTTGCGCCGCTCCGTGAGCCACTGTCGCCACATCCAGCGAGACAGCATCAGCACGGCAAGCCCGAGCGGAAGAGCAGTGATCAGGTATCCGCGCGCCACGTCGGTCTTCAGCAGATAGGCGGCGACCGCGACGGTCCCGAAGAGCGACAGGCTCGCCCGAACGACCCGCCTGTATTCGCTGGGCCCGGTCCCCACCACGCGGTGATCCCGGGATCCAACCAAGGCGAGAACCGCGATCCATGCGACACCGAGCAGCAGAGAGACGACCAGGTAGCTAATACCCGGACCTTGAGCGCCGCTGACCTCCAGCTGTGACGCACCGAGCCCGAACGAGATCAGATGTGCTCCCGCTAGCGCCCACGCCACCGCGAGCGTGTCGGTGAGGAATAGTCGACGTCGGTAGCCGTCACGCCAGTCCTCGGCGCTGTGCCCTGAAGCACCGCCGTTTTCGTTCTCCGGCGACTCTCGGGCGTGAGGAGGGGACCCGCGCTGCAGCAACTGTCCTCCTCATTGTGGGCCCCCATCGACGGGTTCGACGGTTTTTCAGACTACGTCTGTGGCGCCCCTCGCAGGCGGGCCGCCACGGACGCTAGGGACGCCCCATCCCGTGATAAGTCCAGCCTGCCTGTCGCCAGCTCACAGGGTCGAGAACGTTCCGGCCATCGATGACGATTCGGTCCCGGACGAGTTCGCCGACTTCGGTCGGGTCCAGCTCCCTATACTCCTTCCATTCCGTGACCAGCACCACGACATCGGCGCCGAACAGTGCATCCCGGGTGTCGGTCGCGAATCCCAGTTGCGGATGGAGCCGGATCGAATTGGGGATGGCCTGCGGATCGGTCGCAATTACGCGGGCGCCCAATCCGTTGAGCCGCACCGCTACATCAAGCGAGGGCGAGTCGCGCACATCGTCGGAGTCCGGCTTGAACGCGAGGCCCAGAACCGCGACCTTCTTCTGGAACACCTGCCCTCCCAGCGCATCCACAACCATGTCGACCATGCGGTCACGTCGCCGCATGTTGATGGCGTCGACCTCCAGGAGGAACCGCACCGACTCGCCCCGGCCGAGTTCCTCCGCGCGAGCGGCGAACGCTCGGATGTCCTTCGGCAGGCACCCTCCTCCGAATCCCACTCCTGCGTTCAGGAAGCGGCGGCCGATCCGGGCGTCGTAGCCGATCGCGTCTGCAAGCGCGGTTACGTCGGCACCCGCTACTTCCGCGATCTCCGCCATCGCGTTGATGAATGAGATCTTGGTCGCCAGGAATGCGTTGGCTGACACCTTCACCAGTTCTGCCGTTGCGTAGTCGGTGACGACGACGGGCGTCTCGTTGCCCACGGCGGTTTTGTACACCTCATTCAACAGCTGTTCTGCTCGAGCTCCCGCCTCCCCAGGCGGCACTCCGTAGACGAGGCGATCGGGAGCGATGGTGTCCTTGACTGCGTATCCCTCTCGCAGAAATTCAGGGTTCCACGCCAGGATCGCACCCACTTCCGCAGACTCGATCGTCGATGCCAGGCGTGCAGCCGTCCCGACAGGAACCGTCGATTTACCGACGACGAGTTCTCCGTCGCCGAGGACAGGGATGAGCGCATCGACCGCGGCGTCGACGTAAGTGAGATCGGCCGCGTTCTCGCCGCGCTTCTGCGGCGTGCCGACAGCGATGAAGTGCACCTGTGATCCGCGGGCGTCCGCTATGTCGGTGGAAAACCGGAGTCTTCCGGACCCGATGGCGGAACCGAGTATGTCGGAGAGCCCCGGTTCGAAGAAGGGCGCCTGCGCCTGCGAGAGGGCTGCCACCTTTGAGTGATCCACGTCGATGCCGACCACGTCGTGGCCGAGCTCGGCCATGCTCGCGGCATGGACCGCACCCAGGTAGCCGCAGCCGATGACGGAGATTCTCATGTGCTCGATTCCTTGCATGGAGGGACCGTCACCGCGCTGTGAGGAACCCCCTGTCTACCAGAGGGGCCATTACCGCGCATCGGGCGGCCCCTCGCGCGGGTTGCGCGCGGTGCCGTCGACTCACCGATACAGCGATGCACATACGCGTACCGGTGGCCTCCCTCCGCCGCGGCGGGGCACGCCCACGTAGACTGTCAGGGCCCGGCGCGGCGCACAGTAGACAAACCTGAAGCCACCATCACCGAGCATGGGGACCGCCATTCCGACCACACACCCCAGCTCCGGTGGAATCAGCGGACGCGTCAAGCGGCGCGACATTCAGGGACTTCGGGCGCTCGCAGTAGCGCTCGTGGTCGTGTATCACTGTGCCCCGCAGCTGCTGCCAGGGGGATATGTCGGTGTCGACGTGTTCTTGGTGATTTCCGGCTACCTCATCACCGCGCACCTGGCCAACGAGTTCTACGCAACAGGACGCGTGTCGCTGACGCGCTTCTATGCCCGCCGAGCGCGGCGACTGCTGCCCGCCGCCCTGCTCGTCCTCGCGGTCACCGTCGTAGCCTCAGCGCTGCTGCTGCCTGAGTCCTCCCGAGCAGAAGTCGCGCGCCAGGTCGTGGCGAGCGCGTTCTACTTCGAGAACTGGGTCTTGGCCTTCAACGCGACCGATTACTCAGCCGCGTCGGCCAACTCGTCTCCTGTCCAGCACTACTGGTCCTTGTCGGTCGAGGAGCAGTTCTATGCGTTGTGGCCCTTGGCCATACTCGGGGCTGGGGCTCTAGCGGCGCGATTGTCGCGGAGCGCGTCCGTCGGTCTGGGCGCACTGCTTTCCGTCGTTGCCTCTGTGTCGCTGCTGGCTTCGGCGCTGGTGACCGCGTACGACCCGAACTTCGCGTACTTCTTCACGCCGATCCGACTCTGGGAGTTCGCGGTGGGGGGCCTTGCCTGGTTCCTCTTCTCGGCACGCACCTGGTCTGCTCCGACTGCGAACGCGCTGTCCTGGATCGGTCTCGGCCTCATCGCTGCCGCGACGCTGAGCTACGACGAAGGCACCCCCTTCCCTGGCCTAGCCGCCGTTCTCCCTGTCCTCGGAGCGGCGCTCGTCCTAGCGGGCGGCGAAACGACTGGTCGCGTCTCCACCGCTG
>DATCMN010000348.1:0-5775 GCA_036563405.1 Naasia sp.
AAGGCGGTCCCCGGCAAGCGGATCCGGGTGCACGCGAACCGCGGACTCGCCGGGATCGACGGGACCATCGCCACGGCGTGGGGCATCGCGGCGGCCGCGGGCGACGACCCGCGATCCGCGGCAGGCACCACCCGTGTGCTCCTCGGCGACCTGGCCCTCCTGCACGACGCCGGGGCGCTGCTCGTGCCGCCCGGGGAACCGCGCCGTCGGGTGCAGCTCGTGGTCGGCAACGACAGGGGCGGCACCATCTTCGACGACCTCGAGGTGAAGGGCACCGCTGCACCCGAGAGGTTCGATCGGGTCCTCTACACGCCCCACGACGTCGACCTCGCCGCGCTCGCCGCCGCCTACGGCTGGCAGCACTCGACGGTGACGAACCGCGGCGACCTGGACCGCGCCCTCACGTCCCCGCCCGCCGGGCCGAGCATCCTCGAAGTGCCGCTGCCCCGCTGACCGGCGCCGCCCGCGCCGGCGATCCCGCGTGCGCGCCGCGCGGCGTGGCGCCGCGGAGACGCTCCGGACCGCCCCTACCGTGGGGCGCGAAGGGGGAGCCATGGCACCGCACGACGTTCTCGGTTTCACGATCATCCTGCTCTCGGGCAGCGCGATGGTGCTCGGACTGGTCCGCCAGTTCTCGCCCACCCTCCGCCGCCGCCGCGACGAGGCCTGACGCCCGATCCGGCTGCCGGCTCCTAGAGCTGGCCGAACGCGCCCAGGATCGGCGCGAACTTCAGTTCGGTCTCCGCGAGCTCCTGCTCCGGCTCCGAGCCCGCCACGATGCCGGCGCCCGCATACGCGGTCACCCGCCCGTCCGGCGTGACCTGCGCGCAGCGCAGCGCGACGGCCCACTCACCGTTGCCCGCGGCGTCCGTCCAGCCGACGGGACCCGCGTAGCGGCCCCGGTCGAACGGCTCCAGCTCGGCGATGGCCGCGAGGGCCGCGCCCGTCGGCGATCCGGCGACTGCCGCCGTGGGGTGCAACGCCGCCACGAGGTCGAGGGACGAGGACCCGTCCGCGAGGCGGCCGGTGACGTCGCTCGCGAGATGCCAGACGTTCGGGAGCTCCAGCGGGAACGGCGCATCGGACGCGTGCAGGGCCGTCGTATGGCCGCGGAGGCCCGCCAGCACGCTGCGCACCGCGAATCTGTGCTCGTCGCGGTCCTTGGCGCTCGCCAGCAGCTCGGTCACCGACTCGGTGTCGGACGCCCGGGACGCTCCCCGCGGCGCGCTGCCCGCCAGGACCCGCGCCGACACGGCACCCCCGTCGACCCGGACCAGGGTCTCCGGGCTGGAGCCCACCAGGCCGTCGACGGCGAAGGTCCAGCAGTCCGGGTAGCCGTCGGCCAGCCTGGCGAGGACGGGCCGGACGTCGCTCGACCGCGGGATGCGCGCATCGAGGTCCCGCGCCAGCACCGCCTTCGCGAACACGCCACGCTCGATCCGCCGCACGGCCTCGGCCACCGCCGCGCGGTAGCCGTCCGGGCTCATCCGTCCGGCGGCGAAGCGCAGGCGCGGCGCCGCACCGAGCGGCGCGGGGGACGGCGCGCCCTCGGGTGCGGGAGCGATCTCGGTGCGCCAGGCGATCCCCGCCCGCCGGCCGACGATCACGCGCGGGATCACGAGGACGCTCGTCGCGGGGGAGGTGTCGCCGAACGCGAAGGTGCCGAACGCGACGAGCCCGCTGCCCGGGATGCCGACCTCGTCGCGGACCTCCGCCTGCCCGGCGAGTGCCCGCCAGGCGCGCGCGGCCTCGGCGATCCTGTCCGGACCGGAGAACTCCAGGCGGACGGCTACCCCGCTGCCGACGATGCCGTCGCTCCCGCGCAGCCAGGTGAGAGGGGATCGCGGGTCGGCCGATTCGAGGAGCAGAGGTGCCGGGACGGGGTGGCTCCGCACGGAGAGGGCGGCGGCCGGGAGCACCGCAACAGCCTACGCCGCGTGCCCGGACGCCCTCTGCGGGCCCCCGGTGCCCGGGGTTCGGCCAGGTGCCAGACCCTAGACTGAGGGCGTGAATCAGGCCGACCTCACCAAGAGGGGCGCGGATGTGGCCGCGATGTTCGACAAGGTGTCGGCGCGCTACGACCGCACCAACACGGTCCTATCCGTCGGCAACGACAGGATCTGGCGTGCGGCGACCACCCGCGCCGTCGCCCCGCGCTCCGGTGAGCGGATCCTCGACCTCGCCGCCGGCACCGGCACGTCGAGCGCCGCGCTGGCCCGATCCGGGGCCTCCGTCGTCGCCGCCGACTTCTCCGAGGGAATGCTCGAGGTGGGCCGCCGCCGGCAGGCCGGCACCCCGGGCGTCTCCTTCGTCTTCGCCGACGCCCTCGCGCTGCCCTTCGCCGACGACGAGTTCGACGCGACGACGATCTCGTTCGGCCTCCGCAACGTGCAGGACCCGAAGCGGGCGCTGCGCGAACTGCACCGGGTGACCAAGCCGGGCGGCCGCCTCGTGATCTGCGAGTTCTCCACGCCCCCGTTCGCGCCGATCCGCTTCGGATACAGCCTCTACCTGACGCGGATCCTGCCGCTGATCTCGCGCGTGACGAGCTCCAACTCGCCCGCCTACACCTACCTCGGGGACTCGATCCTCGACTGGCCCGACCAGTCGACCCTCTCCTCCTGGATCCGCGACGCCGGGTTCACCGACGTCGGGTACCGCAACCTGAGCGCCGGCATCGTCGCCCTGCACCGCGCCCGCAAGGCGGGCGGCCGGTGACCCCGGCGGTGCCGGTCGCGCGGCGCAGCAAAGCCCTCTCCGCACAGATCGGCCTGACCGACCGGATCTTCGCGAACGGCGAGGACCGCGACGCTGCTGCGGCGATCGAGGACGGCCTGGCCAGGGTGGAGGAGGGCCTGCTCCGCGAGGTCGCCTTCGCGGACAGCATCGCCGACGTCACCTCGAGGTACCTGCTGTCCGCCGGCGGCAAGCGGGTGCGGCCGATGCTCACCCTGCTCACCGCACAGCTCGGTTCGGGGATCGTGCCCGACGTGCTCACCGCCGCACAGGCCGTCGAGATCACCCACCTCGCCTCCCTGTACCACGACGACGTGATGGACGAGGCGGAGAAGCGGCGGGGCGTCCCGACCGCGCAGGCCGTGTGGGGCAACTCGGTGGCGATCCTCACCGGCGACCTGCTGTTCGCCCGGGCGAGCAAGCTGGTCGCGAGCCTCGGCGACCGGGCGATGCGCCTGCAGGCGACGACCTTCGAGAAGCTGGTGCTCGGTCAGCTGCACGAGACCGTGGGCCCGCAGCCGGGCGACGACGAGGTCGAGCACTACGTGCAGGTCCTCCGCGACAAGACCGGATCCCTCATCGCGACGGCGGCGCAGCTCGGCGTGGTGTTCTCCGATGCGCCCGCCGAGTACGAGAACCCGGTGATGGTCTTCGGCGAGAAGATCGGCGTCGCCTTCCAGCTCGTCGACGACGTGCTCGACCTCTCCCCGCAGGCGGAGGAGACCGGCAAGGTGGCCGGCACCGATCTGCGCGCGGGCGTGCCCACCCTTCCGCTGCTGCACCTGCGCCGTCAGGCGCGGGAGGATCGCGCCTCCGCCGACCTGCTGCTGCGGCTCGAGAACGGCATCGCCGCTCCCGACGCCGACCTCGCCGGCGCCATCGAGGCGCTCCGCGGGCACAGCGCGACAGCGGTCACTCTCGAGGCCGCGCACCGCTGGGCCGCGGAGGCCGTCGCGGCCCTCGACCCGCTCCCCGCGGGGACGGTCAAGAAGGCGCTGATCCGGTTCGCCGACGTGATGGTCGAGCGCTCCAGCTGAAGGAGCCGCAGCTCCGGCACGACAGGTCGCGCACGGCGGCCACCGACACAATGAGGAACAGATCCATGACCAAGCTCCGGCTGGCCATCGTCGGCGCAGGACCCGCAGGCATCTACGCCGCCGACCTCGTCCGGAAGGCGGAGCGCGCCTTCGACGTCTCCATCGACCTGTTCGAGCGCCTCCCCGCGCCGTACGGCCTCGTCCGCTACGGCGTCGCCCCCGATCACCCGCGCATCAAGGGCATCATCTCCGCGCTCCGCGAGGTGCTCGACCGCGGCGACATCCGACTGTTCGGCAACGTGGAGTACGGCGTCGACCTCACCCTCGACGACCTGAAGCGCCACTACAACGCCGTCATCTTCGCCACCGGTTCCACCCAGGACGCGGCTCTCGACGTCCCGGGCATCGACCTCCCCGGCTCCTACGGCGCCGCCGAGTTCGTCAGCTGGTACGACGGGCACCCGGACGTGCCCCGGGAGTGGCCGCTCGACGCGAAGGAGGTGGCCGTCATCGGCAACGGCAACGTCGCGCTCGATGTCGCCCGCATCCTCGCCAAGCACCCGGACGACCTGCTGTCGACCGAGATCCCTGACAACGTCTACTCGGGCCTCTCGGCGTCCCCCGTCACCGACGTGCACGTATTCGGCCGCCGCGGGCCCGCCCAGGTGAAGTTCACGCCTCTCGAGCTCCGGGAGCTCGGCGAGCTGGCCGACGTCGACATGATCGTGCACGACGAGGACTTCGAGTACGACGAGGCGTCGAAGACCGCGATCGCCACCAACAAGCAGGTGCTCGTCATCGACCGGGTGCTCCAGCAGTGGCGGAAGCGCGAGACCGGGAAGGCCAGCCGCCGGCTGCACCTGCACTGGTACGCGAAGCCGCTCGAGATCGCCGGGAACGGCCGCGTGGAGGCGTTCCGCTGGGAGCGCACCGAGCCGGACGGCCAGGGCGGCGTGCGCGGCACCGGCGAGATCCGCGAGATCCCGGTACAGGCCGTCTACCGCGCGGTGGGCTACTTCGGGTCGCCCCTTCCAGGCGTGCCTTTCGACGCGCGCCGCGGCGTGATCCCGAACCGCGAGGGCCAGGTGATCGACGACTCCGACGAGCCGATGAACGGCGTGTACGCGACGGGCTGGATCAAGCGCGGCCCCGTCGGCCTGATCGGCCACACCAAGAGCGACGCCATGGAGACCCTGCAGCACGTGCTGTCCGACCAGGCGAACTGGTGGATCCCGGAGGCGCCGGAGGAGGAGGCCATCCCGGCACTGCTCGAGGCCCGGGGTGTGCCGTTCACCACCATCGACGGCTGGCACAAGCTGGACGCCCACGAGCTGTCGCTCGGCGAGGCGGTCGGCCGCACCCGCATCAAGGTGGTCCCGCGCGAGGAGATGACGGCCGTCTCCCGCGCCTGAGGCTCGCGCTACTGGAGCGCTGAGGTGAGGCGGGCCAGGTTGTCGACGACGGTCGACCAGGCTCCGCGCTGCTCCCACTCGCTCATCACGAGCTTCCGGCTGTGCCGGCGGTAGCCCTCCTCGACAGCACGCAGCTGGCCGACGAAGTCCCGGCCGCGCACCATCAGGGACACCTCGAGGTTGAGGCTGAACGAGCGCATGTCCATGTTGCTGGAGCCGATCACCGCGACCTCGTCGTCGATCGTGAAGTGCTTGGCGTGCAGCACGACCGGCTTCCGGTACAGCCAGATGGTGACGCCGGCCTCGAGCAGCTCCTGATAGTAGGAGCGCTGTGCGTGGTAGACGAGGAACTGGTCGCCGATCTCGGAGACGAACAGCTCGACCGCGACTCCGCGCTGCACCGCCGTCGTGATCGCGTAGAGCATCGACTCGTCCGGCACGAAGTAGGGCGACGCGATGACGATGCGCCGCTGCGCGTAATAGAGGAGCGCGTTGAACAGCCGCAGGTTGTTCTCGCTCTCGTAGCCGGGGCCGCTCGGCAGCAGCTGGCAGTCGAGCATGTCCGGGTCGACCCGGTCGATCATCGGTCC
>DATCMN010000402.1:0-17165 GCA_036563405.1 Naasia sp.
GCGCCCAGCGCAGGAACGCCTCCACGTCCGGATGGTGCAGCACGTGCTGGTAGCGGTCGGTGACCATTGCGCCGCGCTTGTTCCAGCGCTTGCGGCCGACGATGTGCACCGCCTCGGCGGCGAACGCATTGGCCGTGCGCACGATCGAGCCGATGTTGAGGTCGTGCTGCCAGTTCTCGATCGCGACCGAGTACGGGTGCCTGCGGCGGTCGAGATCGGCGACGATCGCCTCCACCCGCCAGTAGCGGTAGGAGTCGACGACGTTGCGGCTGTCGCCCTCCCGCAGGAGGTCCGGATCCCAGTGGTCGCCCGCGGGCCAGCCGCCCGGCCAGGGTCCGACCCCCCGGGAGCTGCGCTCATCGCTCGGCGGGCCCACGGGGCCAGCGTATCCAGGGCTTCCCGCGCCCGCAGGCCGCCGTAGGCTTCGATGCGGGAGGAAACCATGCCGCACGCCATCGTCATGCACGAGCACGGTGGGCCCGAGGTGCTGCGCTTCGAGGAGGTCGAGCGCCCCGAGCCGGGCCCGGGTCAGGTCCTCGTCGAGGCCGCGGGCATCGGGGTGAACTTCATCGACACCTACCACCGTGAGGGCCTCTATCCGGTGCAGCTGCCGCTGACACCGGGCGGCGAGGTGGCCGGCACGGTCGTCGCGGTCGGCGACGGCGCTCCGTTCGCGGTCGGCGACAGGGTCGCGACCGCGGAGACGAAGCGCGCGTACGCCGAGTTCGTGCTCGTCGACGCGGAGAAGGCCGTGCGGGTGCCGGACGGCGTCGACGACCGGACCGCCGCCGCGCTGCTCCTGCAGGGCTACACGGCGCACTTCCTCGCCTCCTCTCTGGTCCCCCTGGACGCCTCCTCCACCGTGCTGGTGCACGCGGGCGCGGGCGGGGTGGGCCTGCTCCTCACGCAGCTGCTGAAGGCGCGCGGCGTCCGTGTCCTCACCACCGTCGGAAGCGACGAGAAGGAGCAGCTCTCCCGCGCGGCGGGCGCCGACGAGGTGCTCCGCTACGACGGCTTCCGACCGCACGTCCGCGAGCTGACCGGCGGCGAAGGCGCCGACGTCGTCTTCGACGGGGTGGGCGCCGACACGTTCGACGAGTCGCTGGAGGCGGTGCGCGTCCGCGGCCACCTGGTCCTGTTCGGCGCGGCCTCCGGCCCGGTCCCGCCGGTCGACCCGCAGCGCCTCGCCCGCGCCGGCTCGATCTGGTTCACCCGGCCGACCATGAACACCTTCCTGCGAACGGCGGACGAGCGGGCCGAGCGGGCGAGCGCCCTCTTCGACGCCGTCGCGGCCGGCACTCTGAAGGTTCGGGTGGGCGCCACCTACCCGCTCGCCGAGGCGGCCCGCGCGCACACCGACCTGCAGGGGCGACGCACCACCGGCAAGGTCCTGCTCCTCCCGTGACGGCGGACGCCGACGGTACGGCCGAGCCGCTGTGGCGCCCGGACGGACCGGACCTCGTCGTGCACGCTGACAGCCTCGCCGCCACCCGGCTGCTTCCGGACGGCGCGTTCCGCCTCGTCTACCTCGATCCGCCGTTCAACACCGGGCGGCGGCAGACCCGCACCACGATCACCACGGTGCGGAGCGAGGACGGCGACAGGGTCGGCTTCAAGGGCGTCAGCTACGCGACCCTGAAGGGCGCCGCCTACTCCTACGACGACAGGTTCGCCGACTACTGGGAGTTCCTCGAGCCGCGGCTGCTGGAGGCGTGGCGGCTGCTCGACGACCGGGGCACGCTCTACCTGCACCTCGACTACCGGGAGGTGCACTACGCGAAAGTGCTGCTCGACTCCCTCGTCGGCCGCGACAGGTTCCTCAACGAGATCGTCTGGGCTTACGACTACGGCGGCAGGTCCACGCGCCGCTGGCCCGCGAAGCACGACACGATCCTCGTCTACGTGAAGGACCCCGACCGCTACCTGTTCGACTCGGCGGAGGTCGACCGGGAGCCGTACATGGCGCCCGGCCTCGTGACCGCGGAGAAGGTGGCACGCGGCAAGCTGCCGACCGACGTGTGGTGGCACACGATCGTGTCCCCCACCGGCAGCGAGAAGACGGGCTACGCGACGCAGAAGCCGCTCGGCGTGCTGCGCCGCATCGTGGCCGCGTCGTCGGCGCCCGGCGACTGGGTGCTCGACTTCTTCGCCGGCAGCGGCACGACCGGGGCCGCGGCGCGCGCGCTCGGCCGGCGCTTCGTGCTCGTCGACGAGAGCGGGCAGGCCGTCCAGGTCATGCGCGGCCGGCTGGACGATGGGACTGTGGCCTTCCCCCGGCTCTAGGGTGAGAGGGTTTGCAACCCGGAAGGACGCCATGGCGCAGCAGCACCGCGACATCGAATGCTGGCTCTCGGACATGGACGGGGTCCTCGTGCACGAGAACCAGGCCGTGCCCGGCGCCTCGGAGCTCATCTCGCAGTGGACCGCGCGGGGCAACCCGTTCCTCGTGCTCACCAACAACTCGATCTTCACCCCGCGCGACCTGAGCGCGCGGCTCCGCGCCTCGGGCCTGATCGTGCCGGAGGAGGCCATCTTCACCTCCGCGCTCGCGACGGCGGACTTCTGCGCCTCGCAGATCCCCGGCGGCAGCGCCTTCGTGATCGGCGAGGCCGGCCTCACCACCGCGCTGCACGAGGCGGGCTTCATCATGACCGAGACGAACCCGGACTACGTGGTGGTCGGCGAGACGCGCAACTACTCGTTCGAGGCGATCACGAAGGCGATCCGCCTGATCCGCGACGGCTCCCGCTTCATCTGCACGAACCCGGACGCCACCGGGCCGAGCCACGAGGGCGTGATGCCGGCGACGGGCGCCATCGCGGCGCTGATCAGCACGGCGACGGGCCGGACTCCGTACATCGTCGGCAAGCCGAACCCCATGATGTTCCGCTCGGCCATGAACCGGATCGGTGCGCACTCAGAGAACACCGCCATGATCGGCGACCGGATGGACACCGACATCGTCGCGGGCATCGAGGCGGGGCTGCACACGATCCTCGTGCTCACCGGCATCACCGACCGCGCCGAGATCGAGCGCTACCCGTTCCGCCCGGACGAGGTGATCGACTCGGTCGCCGACCTCGTCGAGGCCGCCCCGAGCGAGTCCTGACTCCCGCGAGATGGCAGTTGTGGCTGCCATCTCGTCGACGTGGCAGCCGGAACTGCCAACTCGGCGGGCGCTCACGGGTGCCGCGGTCAGCGCGGGGTCGCGACGCTTCCGGTGAGGGGCTCCCCGCTCGACCGCGAGACGAAGCACCAGTAGGCGCGGTCGCCCGACTGCCAGGCCGCCTCGTCGGGCGGGTACGCGGCCGAGGTCTGCAGGTCCGCGTACCCGGCTGCGGCGCCGAGGTCGAGCACCTCCGGGGCAGTGCAGAGGATCCCGAGGTCCTGCGTGATCGCCTGCTCGCCCGGGTACGGCGCGGACGCGTCCCCGGCGTAGACCCCGCGCGCCACCAGCTGGGCGGCGTGGGGCACGGCGCAGTCGACCACCGTGAACTCCCGCTCCCACGGCGACGGGAACGGGTCGACGCACTCGGTGCCGAAGAGCGCGTCCCATTGCTGCACGCCGAGAGCGGCCGGCACGGAGGGGGCAGGGGGCGTCGTCGCCGTCGGGGTGGGAGTGGGTGTCGGGGTCGCGGATGGGCTGGCGGTAGGGCTCGGCGGCGGTGCGGGCGCGTCGGCGCCGTCCGCGAGACGCGAGCCGACCAGGAAGGCGAGCACGAGTCCCGCGGCCGCGACCAGCCCGAGCACGACGAGGAGGAGCAGCCGTCGGCCCCGCGGGACGACCCCCGCCGAGCGCGCACCACCGGTCCGCCTCCGCCTGCCGTGGAGAGGCGACGCGCCGGCTGGGCCGGGAGCGGCGGGCACGGACGGCGGAACCGGCGACGTGTCGGCCACCCGTGCCGGGATGGGCGCCGTCTCGTCGCCGGGGCCGCTCACTGCGGCGAGAGGCCGAGGTCGTCCAGGGTGATGGCGGCCCGGTAGGGGTGGCCGGCGGCCTCGATGGCCTCGCGTGCCCCCGTGGCCCGGTCGACGACCACGGCCACGCCGGCGACCACCGCGCCGACCTTCTGCAGGGCCTCGATGGCGGCGAGCGGCGATCCGCCGGTCGTGGAGGTGTCCTCGAGCACGACGACGCGCTTGCCCTCGAGGTCGGGGCCTTCCACCTGCCGGCCGCGCCCGTGGTCCTTCGGCTGCTTGCGGACCACGAACGCGTCGTAGCGTGCGCCCCGGCCGACGCCCTGGTGCAGCACTGCGGCCGCGATGGGGTCGGCCCCCATGGTCAGCCCGCCGACGGCGTCCACGTCCGGGATGTCGGCGATCAGGTCGAGCATCACCTGCCCGATGAGGGGCGCGGCGCGATGGTCGAGGCTGAGCCTGCGGAGGTCGATGTAGTAGGTGGCCTTCTTGCCGCTCGTGAGGGTGAAGTCGCCGTGGAACACCGCCTCTGCGGAGATCAGCTCGATCAGCTCCGTGCGCGCGTCCGTCACGCGGACCAGCCTAGGCCGACCCCGCGGAGGAGGAGGTCGGCCGCCGTCGGTATCGTGAGGGGATGCGCGTCGCCACCTGGAACGTCAACTCGATCCGGGCGCGAGTCGACCGCGTCGTCGACTGGCTGAAGCGCGAGGACATCGACGTGCTCGCCATGCAGGAGATCAAGTGCCGGGACGACCAGTTCCCCGTGCTCCCGTTCACCGAGGCCGGCTACGACGTCGAGACGCACGGCCTCAACCAGTGGAACGGGGTCGCGTTCGCGAGCCGCCTGCCGCTGGAGGACGTCGAGCGGGACTTCCCGACGATGCCGGGGTTCGGCAAGGCGGAGGCGGGCGCGGACCTGCCCCGCGAGGCGCGGGCGATGAGCGTCACGGTCGACGGCGTGCGGCTGTGGAGCCTGTACGTGCCGAACGGCCGCGAGGTGGGCCACGCGCACTACGACTACAAGCTCGACTGGCTGGGACGCCTCGCCGAGGAGACCACGGCATGGCTCGCCGCGCAGCCCGACCTCCCCCTCGCACTGATGGGCGACTGGAACATCGCGCCCCGGGATTCGGACGTGTGGGACATCGTGCTGTTCGACGGGTCCACCCACGTCTCGCCGAGGGAGCGGGACGCCTTCGCCGCGTTCGAGGCGCTCGGCATGACCGACGTGGTCCGCGGCCTCGTCCCCGAGGGGTACACCTACTGGGACTACAAGCAGCTGCGCTTCCCGCGCAACGAGGGCATGCGGATCGACTTCATCCTCGGCTCGCCCGCCTTCGCCGAGGCGGTCGTCGACGCGAAGATCCACCGCAACGAGCGGAAGGGCACGGCGCCGAGCGACCACGTGCCGGTCGTCGTCGACCTCGAGTTCCCGGAGGAGCAGGACCCGGACGACCGTCCGATGATCTTCTGACGCCGGCGGGCGCCTCCGTGTCGTTCAGGGCGCGAGCAGCAGCGACACCAGGAGCAGCACCGGCAGCGCCCCGATCGAGGTGAGCAGCACCGTGTCGCGCGCGATCACCTGCCCCCGCTCGTAGCGCTTGGCGAAGTTGTACACGTTCTGGGCACTGGGCAGCGCACCCAGCACGACCGCTGCGTAGAGCTCGGCACCGGACAGGCCGAGCAGCATCGCCAAACCCCATGCCGCGAGCGGCATGAGCACCAGCTTGAGCACCGCGGCGAGCACGACGTCCTTCCGGTACTCCCCGGCCTCGAGCACCCTCCGGCCGTGCAGCGACATGCCGAAGCCGAGCAGCACGAGCGGGATGGCCGCGCCGCCGATCAGAGTGAACGGCTCGAGCACCGGCTGCGGCAGCCGGATCCCCGTGACGGCCACGACGACGCCGACGGCGGACGCCACCAGGATCGGGTTGCGCAGCGGCTGCACGAGGACCCGCCCGATGGAGGCCCGGCCCGCCGTGGACAGGTCGAGCAGGGTCAGGGCCACCGGCGCGAAGACGAGGAGCTGCAGCAGGAGGACGGGCGCGGAGTACGCGGCGTCGCCCAGGACGTAGAACGCGACGGGGATGCCGATGTTGTTCGCGTTCACGTAGGAGGCGCCGAGGGAGCCGACGACGACGTCCGCGGTGCCGCGTCGCCAGAGCAGGCGGGCGACCGCGGCGAACACCACGGCCGCTGCCACGGCGGCGAACGCCGAGACTCCGAGCAGGCGGGAGAACAGCAGGTGCACGTCCGCCTGCGCCAGCACGGTGAACAGCAGGCAGGGCGACGCCACGAAGAACGCGAGCCTGTTCATCACTGAACCGGCGTGCGACCCCAGGATGCCCAGCCTGCCGACCAGGTAGCCGACGGCGACGACCGACCCGATGATCGCGAACCCGATCAGGACACCCGTCACCGGGACTGGTCCGCTCGGCTCACCCTGCCACGGTAGCGGCGCTGTCGGACCTCGCCCGACCGCCCCTACTCTGTCCCCATGACGGCAGTGCAGGCCCCTCCTCGACGACCCGCCCGGACCTGGGATCTCATCCTCTCCATCATCCTGATGGTGCTGCTGATCGGGCTCGGCTTCCTCACGATGTTCGCGGGGGCGATGTCCGCCATGGTGAGCGACCCGTGCGGCTCGGGCATCGAATGCAACTCGGACGTGATCGGAGCGGGCGTGCTCACCGCGCTGGTGCTGCCCGTCGTGATCATCCTCGCGGGCATCGTGGTCACCGTGGTGCTGCTCATCCTCCGGCGCCTGGCGTTCTGGGTGCCGCTCGTGACGGCCGTGCTCGCGATAGGCGCGCTGTTCCTCGGCTTCGCCATCGCCGTCTCCGGCGTCCCCGGCACCAGCCTCTAGCCGCCCCGCCCTCGCGGGTCCGCTCTACTTGACGAGACGCGACAGCACGCGGTCGGCGAGCGGCTTGCCGCCCGTCTGGCAGGTGGGGCAGTACTGGAAGGTCGAGTCGGCGTAGATGACCTGCCGCACGGTGTCGCCGCACACCGGGCACGGCTCCCCGTTCCGACCGTGCACGCGCAGCCCCGACTTCTTCTCCTTCTTGAGCTCGGATGCCGCGAGACCGTCGGCGCGCTGCAGCGCCTCCTCCAGCGTGGCCCGCATCGCCTCGTAGAGGCGCCCGACCTCCTCCGGCGACATCGCGGCGGGCTTGAACGGCGACATCTTCGCGCGGTGCAAGATCTCGTCCGAGTAGGCGTTGCCGATTCCCGCGATGGTGCCCTGATTGCGCAGGACGCCCTTGATCTGCGCCCGCCCCGCCGAGGCGAGGATGCCGGCCAGGGTCTCCTCCGTGAAGTCCGGGGTGAGCGGGTCGGGTCCCAGGCGCTCGATCCCGGGCACGTCCTCGGGCCGGCGCACCAGATAGAGGGCGAGGCTCTTCTTGGTGCCCGCCTCGGTGATGTCGAGGCCAGATCCGTCGTCGAGGACCAGCCGAGCGGCGAGAGGGCCCTTGCCCAGCCGGGACGCGACGGGCGCCGACTCCCGCCAGCGGATCCAGCCCGCACGCGCGAGGTGGAGGACGAGGTGCAGCCCGCCGACCTCGATGTCGAGGAACTTGCCGTGCCGCTCGACGCCGGTGATCTCGGTCCCGGCGAGCGCCGACAGGGGCGGGTCGAAGGTCTTGAGCGCAGAGAACGCGACGATGTCGACACGGTCGACGAATCGTCCGGTCAAGCGGGTGCGGAGGTCGCTGACGAGCGCCTGCACTTCGGGCAGTTCGGGCACGGCTCCAGTCTCGCGCGCACGGTCGACCCTGCGCCAGGGGCGCGGGATACGGCGCGGACGCAAGTTTCCTGCGTCATGCGCAGGGAAACAACGGGCTCCTGCAGCTTCTCGTCTGCCTGACGCTCCATACCCTCGAAGGGAACAAGGAGGCACCATGCTCTCGTCCCCCGCAGAGGCCCTGCCGATCGGGCCGGCCGAACTGGCCGCGGCCCCCGCCTGGCTGGCGCTCAAGGACGCCGTCATCCGGCTGCGAGCCCTGCAGCGGCCGGACGGCTCCCTCGCCGAGGACGCCGACGAGAGCATCGCCGCCGGACTGGTCGCCGAGGTCGCGGCGGGCGTCGGCGCGCTGGCCCCCTCGTTCCCGCACGACGCGGCGTACCTCGACGCCGTCCGCACGGACCTGGAGGAGTGGGCAGCAGCGAGGTTCCCAATCCCCGACTTCGCCCGCTCGCTCGCGGCCTTCCACCCGGAGCTCGTGCGCACCGACGGTCTCGCCCACCTCGTGCTGTTTCCCATGTATACGCAGAACGGCAGCCCCGACAGGCTGTTCGAGGCGGTGCTCCTCGAGGTGCGCTGGCCCGCCTTCGCCGCCGAGCTCGAGGCGACGGCCTACTCCAACCCGATGTTCGTCCCCATCCGGTTCCTCGACTTCACGCCCGGCTACGACACCAACTCGGCGGTCCTCTTCCCGGAGACGGTGTCGACGGGGTCCAGTCCCCTCCCCGCGTTCACCTGGGGCGCGATCTTCGCCGACCGCGAGGCGGCCAGGTTCCGCACAGTCGTGACCGCGGCCGCGGAGATCACCCGGCTCGAGCTTCCCGGCGACGCGGAGCGGCTGCTCGGCGACCAGGGCCTCGCGGAGGAGACCTTCGTCCTCTGGGACCTCATCCACGACCGCACCCACATGCGCGGCGACCTGCCGTTCGATCCGTTCATGATCAAGCAGCGCATGCCGTACTTCCTGTACTCGCTGGAGGAGCTGCGCTGCGACCTCACCGCCTTCCGGGAGGCTGTGCGCCTGGTGCGCGCCGAAGACACCGACGCCGTCACCCGGGACCGGGCACGACTCGCGCAGTACGCGATCCTCTTCGACCGGCTGTTCCGGTTCCCGCTCACCGGCAGCCGGGTCCGCAACTACGACGGCCTCGGCGGGCAGCTCCTGTTCGCCTGGCTGCACCAGCGGCACGTGCTGCACTGGACGGACACCCGGCTCGCCTTCGACTGGGCCGAGGTCCCGGACGCCGTCGTCGCACTGTCCGACGCGATCGACGACCTGTACTGGCGCAGCATTGACAGGCCGAAGACCGCGCACTGGCTGGCGGCGTACGAGCTGATCCGGGGCGTCCTCACGCCCGCGCCGGCGTCGCGGTGGGCCCGTGGGCTGCCGGACGAGGTGCTCGCGGGGCCGCCGAAGGCCCTCACCGACGCCGTGCTCGACGACGAATTCCCGCTGTCGATGTTCTACGAGGCGCTCGGCCGGAAGCTCGGCGACGTCATCGCGTCCACGTCCGGGATCACCGGGCGCGCCTGACCGGCGCCGGGCGGTCCCGGGCCGCCGCGCGATCCGGGAGGATGGACCGGATGAGACTGCACGACGCCGCCCTCCGCACCTTCGCCAGCGACAACTACGCGGGGGTGCACCCGGAGGTGCTCGAGGCCCTGGCCGCGGCCAACGACGGCCATCAGATCGCCTACGGCGAGGACAGCTACACAGAGCGGCTGCAGGAGGTCATCGGCGCCCAGTTCGGTCCGGAGGCCGTCGCCTTCCCTGTGTTCAACGGTACCGGCGCGAACGTGGTCGGCCTGACCGCCATGATGCCGCGCTGGGGAGCCGTCATCGCCACGTCCACTGCGCACATCCACACCGACGAGGCCGGCGCTCCGGAGCGGGTGAGCGGCATCAAGCTGCTGACGGTCCCCGCACCCGATGGCAAGCTCACGCCCGAGCTGATCGCCCGCGAGGCCTGGGGCTGGGGCGACGAGCACCGCGCGCAGCCGCTCGTGGTGAGCATCACCCAGTCCACCGAGCTCGGCACCGTGTACACGCCGGACGAGGTCCGCGCCGTAGCCGACTACGCGCACAGCCTCGGCATGACCGTGCACATGGACGGCGCGCGGATCTGGAACGCGGCGGCGGCGCTCGGCACCCCGCTGTCCGCCTTCACGTCGGATGCGGGCGTCGACGTCCTGAGCCTCGGCGGCACCAAGAACGGCCTCATCGGCGCGGAGGCGGTCGTCACGATCGAGCCGGCCCGCGCACCGGGACTGGTCTACCTGCGGAAGCTCAGCATGCAGCTCTCCAGCAAGATGCGCTTCCAGAGCGCCCAGCTGCTCGCTCTCTTCGACGACGACCTCGGCATCCGGTCCGCCGCGCACTCGAACGCGATGGCGCAGCGGCTGCGGTCCTCCCTCGAGGGCACCCCCGGACTGTCCTTCTCCCAGCCCACGGACGCGAACGCGGTGTTCGCGGTCCTCGACACCGCCGCCGCAGACCGCATCCGGGAGCGCTACAGGTTCTACGACTGGGACCGTTCCGCCGGCCAGGTGCGCTGGATGTGCGCCTTCGACACCACGGAGGCCGACGTCGACGCGTTCGCCGCCGCCATCCGCGAGGAGCTGACCCGATGACCGGACTTCTTCCCCGAGCCGCCGCCCTGGATGCCCCGACTCTCGCCCTCGAGCACCTGGCGCTCCCCGGCGACCAGGTGCTCGAGGGCGCACCGACGACCGGCTCGGCGGTGCTCGCCGAGGTGGGCGGTGCGGAGGTGGGCGTCTGGGAGATCACGCCGGGAGTGTCGACGGACGTGGAGGCCGACGAGGTGTTCGTCGTGCTCTCGGGAGCGGCGACTGTGGAGTTCGCGTCCGGTGAGCCGCCGCTCACCCTCTCCCCGGGGGTCGTCGGCCGGCTCACCGCCGGCCAGCACACCACGTGGACCGTCACCGAGACGCTGCGGAAGGTCTACGTGGTCGGCTGACCCGGCCCCGGCCCCGCCTACGGGCGGAGCGCCGCGTCGGTGACCAGCTGGAGGATCGGGCGGGCCTCCGCGGAGTCGCTGCGAGCGATCCGGTGCAGGAGCAGCCCCTCCAGGCAGGCGATCACCGCCCAGGCCGCGCCCCGGGGATCCCGTGCGCCGAGCGTCGCCATGGTGACGACGATGGCCGCCTCCATCGGCGCGCGGACGCGGGCGAGGGTGTCGCGCACCTCCTCATCGCGGCTGGCCTCCAGCAGCAGCGCGAGGCGCGCGGTGGTCTGGGTCCGGTTCTCCGTCGCGAGGTAGTCGAGGAGGGTGCACAGCCCGTCGACGAACTCCTCGGCCGAGGCCGGGGGCGCGAGCGTGGCACCCAACGTGGGGGGCTCCAGCTCCGCGATGCGGTCGGCGACCCCCTGCAGCAGTGCCTGCCGGGTCCGGAAGGAATTCGACGTCGACCCGCGGGGCAGGCCGGCGACCTCGTCCACCCGCCCGTGCGTCAGCGAGCGCATGCCCGCGGTGCCGAGCAGCTCCACGGCGGCGTCGAGAGCCCGGGTGCGATTGGATGCCACAGTTCCACTGTAGAGGTAGTGTTTGCGCACTATGTTCGTAGTGCGCAAACACTAGAGAAGTAGTAACCTCGCGTTATGATGAACCACAGAGCCCCGGCCCGCGACACGCACGTGCCGGATGACATGCCGCACCTCGAGGGGGTGCGGCACCACTTCCTCGCGCTGCCGGGCCTCCGGATGCACGTCGCGGAGGCCGGTTCCGGCGAGCCGCTCCTGCTCCTGCACGGCGCCCTCCAGCACTGGTGGGCCTGGCACGAGGTCCTCCCCGCGCTCGCGCAGCGCTACAGGGTGCTGGTCCCCGACCTCCGCGGCTTCGGCTGGACAGACGCTCCCCGCTGCGGTTACTCCCGCGCCCAGTCGACCGCGGACCTGCTGGCCGCCCTCGACGCCCTCGGCTGCGGGGCGACCCGTCTGGTGAGCACCGACATGGGCGCCCTGCCGGCCTTCGGACTCTGCTACGACGTCCCCGAGCGGGTGCAGGCCCACGTCGTGATCGGAGTGCCGCCTCTGCCCATCAAGGTGGGCCTTCGCCACCTGAAGGCGTTCCTCCCCCTCTGGCACCAGGAGGTGGGCGCGATCCCGATCCTCGCCCCGGCCCTGCTCGGACGCGGACGCCAGCCGCTCGCCCGGCACATGCTCCTGAACTTCTCGCCTCCGGGGAAGCCGGCCGACCCCGGCGAGGTCGAGCGCTACCTCGCTCGGCTGCGACTGCCCGGCCGAGCGCGGGCGGCCTCCGCCAGCATCCGGGAACTGGTTCTGCCGGAGCTCGTGCGGATATCCGCCGGTCGGTACCGGCGCATGAGGCTGACCACGCCGACGCTCGTCCTCGCGGGCACGGAGGACCGCTCCTTCCCGCCGAGCATGCTGGCGGACCTCGCGCGGACCGCCGAGCCCTGGGTCGACCGGATGGAGGTCGGCACGATTTCCGGCGCCGCGCACTATGTCGCGCAGGAGCAGCCGGAACTGCTCGCGGACGCCGTGCTGCGCTTCCTCGGCGCCGAGACGGCCCCGCGCTAGAGGCCGCCCCACCCGGCCCTGAGTCAGGGGCGGAGCAGCACCTTGATCGCCCGGCGCTGGTCCATGGCGGCGTACGCCTCGGCAGCCTCCGCGAGGGGGAGCTCGAGGTCGAACACGCGGCCGGGCCGGAGAGCCCCCGAGAGGACGTCCGGCAGGAGCTCGTCGATGTAGTTCCGGACCGGCGCAACTCCCCCGCGCACGCCCACGTTGGTGCCGAACATGCGCCCGATCGGCAGTTCCGGGCCGCCGTTGGGGACGCCGACGTAGCCCACCTGCCCGCCGGGACGGGCCGAGCGGAGCGCCTGATCCATGGAGTCCTTGGTGCCGACGCACTCGAGCACGCAGTCGGCGCCGATGCCGTCGAACAGCTCCTTCACCGCGGCGATGCCCTCGGGGCCGCGCTCCGCGACCACGTCCGTCGCGCCGAACTCGCGGGCGAGTGCTTGGCGCGTCTCGTGGCGCGACATGATCACGATCCGCCCGGCACCCAGCCGGCGGGAGGCGAGCACCGCGCAGAGGCCGACAGCACCGTCACCGACGACCACCACGCTCTTCCCGGGTCCGACTCCGGCGCTGATGGCGGCGTGGTGGCCGGTGCCCATCACGTCCGAGAGCGTCAGGAGGTGCGGGATCAGCTCGGGTGACGGATCGGGCACCACCGTCAGGGACCCGTCGGCGTGCGGCACGCGGACCAGCTCGCCCTGCCCGCCGTCGGCGAACGCGCCGTCCCGATCATCGGCGCCCCACCAGCCTCCGGCGAGGCAGGAGGTGCTGAACCCGTTGCGGCAGTTCGCGCACGTCATGTCGCAGTCGTAGAACGGCGCGATCACGAAGTCGCCGGCCTTCACCCGCTCGACGCCGTCGCCCACCTGCTCGACGACGCCAACGAACTCGTGGCCGATCCGCTTCGCGCCGTCGCTCCCGGTGATGCCCCGGTAGGGCCAGAGGTCGGAGCCGCAGACGCAGGCGGCGGTCACTCGGACTATCGCGTCGCGCCCGGTGACCAGCCGGGGATCCGGCACCTCCTCGACACGGATGTCGCCTTCGCCGTGAAGGACTGTAGCCAGCATCCTTCGACCCTATTCGGCCCTCCCTGATCGCGCGGGCAGAGGCGCCCTGCCCTCAACAGGCCAGCTTGCCTCCAACAGGCTGGCACCAGCCATTTCAGCCTGTTGACGGGAATCCAGCCTGTTGAGGGAAAGGGAGCGACAGCGCTACGCCTCGACGAACTCGAAGCGGCCGACGGCGAGCGAGTCGCCGTCCGCCGCCACGTCGACGCGGACTGTGTCGCCGTCGCGCACGGTGCCCGCGAGCAGCGCGGTCGCGAGGCGGTCGTCGATCTCGTGCTGCATGAGCCGGCGCAGCGGCCGGGCCCCGTAGACGGGGTCGTAGCCGCGGTCGGCCAGCCAGGTGCGCGCGCTCGGGGTGACGGCGAGCTGCAGCCGCCGCTCGCCGAGCCGGCGCTCGAGCCTGTCGATGTACAGCGAGACGATCTGGCCGAGATCCCCGCTCGTCAGAGACGAGAACACGACGATGTCGTCGAGCCGGTTCACGAACTCCGGCTTGAACGACTGCCGGACGAGGGCCTGCACCGTCTCCTCCTTCTGCTCGGTCGTGTACGAGGGGTCGACCAGGTACTGGCTGCCGATGTTGGAGGTGAGGATGAGGATCGTGTTGCGGAAGTCGACGGTTCGGCCCTGGCCGTCGGTCAGCCGGCCGTCGTCGAGCACCTGCAGGAGCACGTCGAACACCTCGGGGTGCGCCTTCTCGACCTCGTCGAGCAGCACGACCGAGTAGGGGCGGCGGCGAACAGCCTCGGTGAGCTGGCCGCCCTGCTCATAGCCGACGTAGCCGGGAGGGGCGCCGACCAGGCGGGACACCGAGAACTTCTCGCCGTACTCGCTCATGTCGATGCGGACCATGGCCTTCTCGTCGTCGAACAGGAACTCGGCGAGCGCGCGGGCGAGCTCGGTCTTACCGACGCCGGTGGGACCGAGGAACAGGAAGGAGCCGGTGGGCCGGTCCGGGTCGGAGATGCCGGCGCGACTGCGGCGGACGGCGTCGGACACGGCGGTCACGGCCTTGCGCTGGCCGATGAGGCGCCGGCCCAGCTCGTTCTCGAGGTGCAGCAGCTTATCCGTCTCACCCTGCAGCAGCCGGCCCATCGGGATGCCGGTCCACTGTGCGACGACGGCGGCGATGTCCTCGTCCGTCACCTGATCGTTGACCATGCGCGGCTCCTCGTACTCCTCGATCTTCTCCGCCTCGTGGAGCTCGCGCTCGATGACCGGGATCTCGCCGTAGAGCAGGCGCGACGCCTCCTCGAGGTTGCCTTCGCGCTGGGCGCGCTCGGCGCGGATGCGCAGGCTGTCGACCTTCTCCTTCAGGTTTCCGATCCGATTGAGGTCGGCGCGCTCGCGCTCCCACCGGGTCTCGAGCTCGCCCAGCACGGCCTGGCGCTCCGTCAGGTCCTCACGAAGCTTCGCGAGCCGCGCCTTCGACGCCTCGTCCTTCTCGCGCTTCAGGGCGAGCTCCTCCAGCTTCAGCCGGTCCACCGCGCGGCGCAGCTCGTCGATCTCCACAGGCGCGGAGTCGATCTCCATGCGGAGCCGGGAGGCGGCCTCGTCGATCAGGTCGATCGCCTTGTCCGGCAGCTGGCGGGACGGGATGTAGCGGTGCGAGAGCGATGCGGCCGCCACGAGGGCGGAGTCGGCTATCGCGACCTTGTGGTGCGCCTCGTAGCGCTCCTTGAGTCCGCGCAGGATCGCGATGGTGTCCTCGACGCTCGGCTCGCCCACGTACACCTGCTGGAAGCGGCGTTCGAGGGCCGCGTCCTTCTCGATGTACTCGCGGTACTCGTTGAGCGTGGTGGCGCCGATCATCCGCAGCTCGCCGCGGGCCAGCATCGGCTTCAGCATGTTCGACGCCGCGACGCTGCCCTCGCCGCCGCCTGCGCCCATCAGGGTGTGCAGCTCGTCGATGAAGGTGATGATCTGGCCGTCGGAGTCGTTGATCTCCTGCAGGACGGCCTTCAGCCGCTCCTCGAACTCGCCCCGGTACTTCGCCCCAGCGACGAGCGCGGCGAGGTCGAGCGACACGAGCTGCTTGCCCTTGAGCGAATCGGCGACATCTCCCGCGACGATGCGCTGGGCGAGGCCCTCGACGACGGCCGTCTTGCCGACTCCCGGCTCGCCGATCAGCACGGGGTTGTTCTTGGTGCGGCGGGTGAGGACCTGGCTGACCCGGCGGATCTCGGCGTCCCGGCCGATGACAGGGTCCAGCCGACCACTGCGCGCGATCTCCGTGAGGTTGATGCCGTACTGCTGCAGAGCGGTCTTCTGCTCGTCCTGCCGCGCGTTCCCCGAGACGTTCGCCATGCGTGCTCTCCTCGAAACTTCCGACGGACTAGTTGAGTCCGATCGACTCAAGTTTACCGGCCTGACGGTGCGATGCCAACGACGGCCGCTCGCCGTCGGCGAACACCGTCACCGGCGGCCCCGGGGCGCATCGGCGCCGGTGGGCCCTGACTCGAGCTCCTCGAGCATCTGCCCCAGCAGCCAGCCCAGCCAGTCGGCGAGATCCTCCGTCGCTCCCGTCGGCCGCCCGCCCGACCTCTCGAACAGCGCGAGCCGCAGGTCGGTGAGGGCGCGCAGCCAGAGCGGAACCCTGTCGAGCGGGACCCGCACCACACCGCCGCGAGCGGCAGCGAGGTCGGCCAGCACCGCCTCCGCTCCCTCCGCCTTCGCGTCGAGCACCCGCGGCCGCGAGTAGTCCGCGAACTCGGCTGCGTCCCCGGCTTCCTCGTAGGCCGCCGGTGCAAGGCGGGCGAGGACCGCGTCCTCCGGACCGCCGACGTCGATCAGCGTGCGCAGGTCCTCGACGAGGGTGGCGAGCACCGACGCCTCAGCCGGCGGGAACCGCCGCTCCAGCGCGCCGGCCACCCGGACGAAGCCGCTCACCGGTCCGTCTGCCGGAGCGTTGCGAGCAGCCCGTAGGCGTGCATCGCCTCGACGTGGTGCTCCATCGCCTCGCGCACTCCGCTGGCGACGACGGCGCTGCCCTCGGTGTGCACCCGCATCATCAGCCGCTCCGCCTTGGGCTTGGCGTAGCCGAAGTGGGTGGCGAAGACCCAGCTCACGTAGGTCATCAGATTGACCGGGTCGTCCCAGACGACGACGTCCCAGGGCGCGCCGAGGCGCAGCTCCTCGTCGGTGCGCTGCTCCTCGAGCACGTCGCTCATGGCCTCCCCCGCCCTTCCTGTCCGTTCCCATCCTCCCCCGGGCGGCCGAACGGGAGCGGAGCCTCCGGGGGATACACCCAGGTCACGAGCACGACGGACAGGATCATCAGCAGGAACCAGGACACGAGCTTCGACGCCGACACCGGCTCCCAGCCGTCCACCTGGTCCGGGTAGGCCCAGGCGCCCGCCCACGTCGCGATGTTTTCGGCGAGCCAGATCACTGCGGCCACCCCCGCGAAGGCGAGGAGCAGCGGCAGCCGCAGGGATCGCCGCAGGAGCCGCACGATCATCGCCGTCCTGCCCCAGAGCAGCGCGATGGCGACGAGGAGCACCCAGCGCAGGTCCCACAGCCAGTGGTGGGTGAAGAAGTTCACGTAGATGAGCGCCGCGACGACCGCCCCGGCCCACAGCGGCGGGTAGCGGACGAAGCGCAGGTCGAAGAGCCGGTGGACGCGCACCATATAGGAGCCGACAGCGGCGTACATGAACCCGCTGAACAGCGGCACGCCGGCTATGCGCAGGACGCCTTCCGCGTCGTAGCTCCAGGAGCCGACGTCGGTCTTGAACAGCTCCATGACGGTGCCCGCCACGTGGAACAGGATGATGACCCGGAGCTCGCGGGCCGTCTCCAGACCCGTCGCGACCATGAGCAGCTGAATGGCGATGGCCGCGAGCGTGAGGAAGTCGTTGCGGGCGAGTGC
>DATCMN010000353.1:0-4216 GCA_036563405.1 Naasia sp.
AGCGAGGTCGAACCCGAACGGCTGGAGGCGCTCCTCTTCGATGCCGCGGACCCGGCGCCCGTCGACCTGGACGGCGAGCACGTCGCGCCGGAGTCCGCGATCCCCTCCCGGGTGGGGGCGCAGGTGCCGGTGCTCGGCGCGCCCGACCGACAACGGCGGCTCCCGGCGGCACGGCGGAGACTGCCGTCAGTCCGGCTGCTGGGCGGTGTGCGCCCGCGCTTCTGGCTGGCCGCCGCGGTCGCCGCCGTCGCGCTCGGTGCCGCCCTTCTCCTCGTACCGACCGGCCAGGGCGCGCCGGCCGCGGCGCCCGGGGTCGGCGAGTCGGCGGCCGCCACGTCGCCGCCTCCGCTGCCGGTGATCGATCGAGCAGTGCTCACTGGGGATGATCCCGTCGCGGCCGCGCTCGCCCTTGCGGCCGCCAGGGACGAGTGCCGGGCCGCCCGATCCGCGGAGTGCCTGGGCGCCGTCCTCGAGCCGGGTTCCGCCCTGCTCGAGAGCGATGTCGCGGCGCTCGATTCGCCGGTCGAGGCGACGGTGACCGGCACGGCCGAGGATGCGGCCGTCCAGCGGACCGGCGACGCCGCGATGGTCACCTTCCCCGCCGGGACCCTGCTCCTGCTGCGGGTGGAAGGCGAATGGCGGCTCCGCGACGTGTTCGCCGCGAAGCCGCCATCCGGATGAAGCGTCGATCAGATCCCGAGGTTGCCCTCGAACGCGCCCTCTTCGAGCCGGTTCTTCACCTGCACGAGGAAGCGGGCGGCGTCCGCACCGTCCACGATCCGGTGGTCGTAGCTGAGCGCCAGGTACACCATCGAGCGGATGGCGATCGAGTCCGAGACGCCGTCGTTCACGACGACCGGGCGCTTCACCACGATGCCGGTGCCGAGGATCGCGACCTGCGGCAGGAACACCAGCGGGGTGTCGAACAGCGCCCCACGCGAGCCGGTGTTCGTCACCGTGAAGGTGCCGCCGGCCAGCTCGTCGGGCTTCAGCTTGTTGTTGCGGGTGCGGGCCGCGAGGTCCGCGATCTGGTCGGAGAGGCCCGCGATGTCGAGAGCCCCGGCGTTCCGGATGACGGGGGTCAGCAGGCCGCGCTCGGTGTCGACCGCGATGCTGATGTTCTCCGTCTCCGGGTAGGCGATCGAGTCGCCGTCCACCGTCGCGTTGATGATCGGGTAGGTCTTCAGTGCCTCCGCCGCGGCGAGGGCGAAGAACGGCAGGAACGACAGCTTCGTGCCGGTCTGCTCGAGGAACTTCGCCTTGACCTTGTCGCGCAGCTGGGCGACGCGCGTGACGTCCACCTCGACGACCGTGGTGAGCTGGGCCGTCGACTGCATGGAGACGACCGCGCGCTCCGCCACGACCTTGCGCAGGCGGGACATGGGGACCGTCGTGCCGCGCAGCGGCGAGACCTCGAGCTCCTTGGGGGCGGCAGGGGCGGCTGCCGCCGGCGCGGCCGCCGGAGCCTTCTCGGCCGCGGCGAGCACGTCCTCCTTGCGGATGCGGCCGCCGACACCGGTGCCGGTGAGCGAGGCGAGGTCCACGCCGCGCTCGTGCGCGAGCTTGCGGACGATCGGGGTCACGTAGCCCGACGCGTCACCGCTAGGCGACTCCTCCTGCTGCGACGCCGCAGGGGCGGGCGCCGGGGCGGCGGCAGCGGTCGATGAGGTGGTGGCCGGGTCGACGACCTGGTGGTCGGGCGCCGGCTGGGCGGGGGCCTGCTGAGAGTCGGTCCCGGGAACCGGGGCGGGCGTCGGCGGAGTGTCGTCGCCGGCGGCGGCCTGCGTCTCCTTGCCGGGCTCGACCTCCTCGGAGGTGGTCGCGTCGTCGGCGAGCGAGCCCTGCGCCGGCTCCTGCTGCGCCGAATCCTGCTGCGCGGGTGCCTCCTGGGCCGGTGCCTGCTGGGCGGGTGCCTCCTGGGCCGGCGCCTGCTGAGCGGGTGCCTGCTGAGCCGGCGCCTCCTGGGCGGGGGCGGGCTGAGCGGCTGGCGTCGGGTTGCTGGCGGGCTGCGGGGCCGGGGCCGGCTCGGCCTGCTCCTCGGCGACGGTCTCGTTCGCCTGTGCGGCGGGCTGCGCCTCCTCGGAGGAGGGCGGGGTGGCGTCGCCGCCGCCGCCCGAGCCGTCGCCGATGCGGACGAGCGCGGTGCCGACATCCACTGTCTCGTCCTCCTGGACGAGGATCTCCTCGATCACGCCCGCGACGGGCGACGGGATCTCGGTGTCGACCTTGTCGGTGGAGACCTCGAGGAGTGGCTCGTCCACCTCGACGCGGTCACCGACGCTCTTCAGCCACCGCGTCACCGTTCCCTCTGTGACACTCTCACCGAGTGCGGGGAGGTTGACGGACTCGCTCATTCGGATGTTCCTCTCAAAACAGCGTGCTGATCAGTAGTCTAGGCGCGGATTCGCGGGCGGCCACGGCGCTCAGAGCGCGTGCAGCGGCTTCCCCGCGAGGGCGAGGAAGGCCTCGCCGAGAGCCTCGTGCTGGGTGGGGTGCGCGTGCAGGAGGGGGGCGATGTCCTCCGGGTACGCCTCCCAGTTCACGACGAGCTGCGCCTCGCCGATCAGCTCGCCGACGCGGGAGCCGATCATGCTCAGGCCCACGATGGGGCCGTCGACGACGCGGACCACCTTGACCGAACCGGTGGTGCCGATGATCTCGCTGCGGGCGTTGCCGGCGAGGGAGTAGTCGTAGCTCGACACCTTCTCCTTGCCGTACTTCTCGACGGCGCGCGCCTCGGAGAGGCCGATCGAGGCGACCTCGGGCTCCGAGTAGGTGATCTTCGGGATGTTGACGTCCTCGATCACGACCGGGCTGAGGCCCGCGATCTCCTCGGCCACGAAGATGCCCTGCTGGAAGCTGCGGTGCGCGAGCTGCAGGCCGGGCACGATGTCGCCGATGGCGTAGACGTTGGGGAGATTGGTGGCGAGCCGCTCGTTGGTGAGGACGAAACCGCGGTCCATCTTGACGCCGGCCTCCTCCAGTCCGAGGTTGGCGGTCGCGGGGCCGCGGCCGACGGCGACGAGGAGGATCTCCGCCTCGACGGTCTCGCCGTTCTCGAGCGACACGGTGACGCCGGCGTCGCTCTGGCTGACCCCGGAGAACCGGACGCCCAGCTTGTACTCGATGCCCCGCTTGCGGAACGCGCGCTCGAGGGCCTTGCTGATGACCTCCTCCTCGTTGGGCACGAGGTGGGGGAGGGCTTCGATGATGGTCACCTCGGAGCCGAAGGAGCGCCAGACGCTCGCGAACTCGACGCCGATCACGCCGCCGCCGAGCACGGCGACCTTCTTGGGCACGAAGTCGAGAGTGAGCGCCTGCTCGCTCGTGATGACGCGGCCGCCGAGCTCGAGGCCGGGCAGCGAGCGGGAGTAGGAGCCGGTGGCGAGGACGAGGGACTTGCCCGTGATGGTGTCGCCGCCGACGGTGACGCTGGTGCCGCCCGCGAACCGGCCTTCGCCGGCGATGGTGGTGACTCCGCGGGCCTTGACGAGCGACTGCAGGCCCTTGTACTTCTTCGCGACGATGCCCTCGCGGTAGGCGGTGACGGCGGAGATGTCGACGCCGTCGAAGGTGGCCTGGATGCCGAAGTGGGAGGAGTCCTTGGCGGCGTCGGCGACCTCGGCTGCGTGCAGCAGCGCCTTGGTCGGGATGCAGCCGCGGTGGAGGCAGGTGCCGCCGACCTTGTCCTTCTCGATCATCGCGACGGACATGCCGAGTTCGGCTGCGCGCAGGGCGGTGGCGTAGCCTCCGCTTCCCCCGCCCAGGACGACGATGTCAAAGTTCTGTTCAGCCACCCGTGCTCCTCAGGTCGTGCGGAGGCGTCGACGATCGTGTCCCCGGCGCCTCATCGACCTTACTACTTCGCCGCTGTCCGCCCCGGGGGTCAGGCCCCCTGCGCGAAGCCTTCGGCGAACGCCAGGAGGGCCCGCACGGTGACGCCTGTCGGGCCCTTGCCGGTCCAGCCGTAGAAGGGGCCCTGATTGTTCGCCGTGCCGGCGATGTCGAGGTGCACCCACGGGATGGCGGAGCCGTCCTCGCGCTTGCCGACGAAGTCCTTGAGGAACACCCCGGCCAGCAGCATCCCGGCCGCGGTGTTGCCGGGCTTCGCGTTGGCGATGTCGGCGACATCGGAGTTGAGCACCGCGCGGAGCTCCGCGGGGAGCGGCATCTGCCAGGCGGATTCGCCCGTCGCCCTGGCCGCCTCGAGGAATCG
>DATCMN010000373.1:0-3472 GCA_036563405.1 Naasia sp.
CGGCGCACCCGTCGGCTCCCTAGCGTTGCAGGGGACGAAGGGAGGCCGACGGTGATCACTGTCGACCATGTGACCAAGAGGTTCGGGGAGCGACTCGCTCTCGACGAGGTGTCGTTCTCCATCGGGGACGGGCGCCTAACGGGTTTCGTCGGCGGGAACGGCGCCGGGAAGACGACGACGATGCGCGTCCTGCTGGGGGTGCTCGCCGCCGACTCCGGCCGGGTGCTGCTCGACGGCGTCCCGATCGGTCCGGCCGACCGCCGGCGCTTCGGGTACATGCCGGAGGAGCGCGGTCTGTACCCGAAGATGAAGATCGCCGAGCAGGTGGCCTACCTCGGCCGACTGCGCGGTCTCAGCCGCACCGCGGCCGAGCGCAACACCGGCGAGCTGCTGGAGCGGCTCGAACTCGGTCCGCGCTCCGCGGACACCGTGGAGAGCCTGTCGCTCGGCAACCAGCAGCGAGCGCAGATCGCGGCGGCGCTCGTGCACGACCCGGAGGTGCTGATCCTCGACGAGCCGTTCTCCGGACTCGACCCGATGGCGGTGGACGTCGTGGTCGGCGTGCTGCAGGAGCGGTCCGCGCGCGGCGTGCCGGTGCTGTTCTCGAGCCACCAGCTCGATCTGGTCGAGCGGCTCTGCGACGACCTCGTCATTATCTCCGCCGGCAGGATCCGCGCAGCCGGCACCGCCGAGGAGCTCCGCGCGGCGAACTCCTCCCCCGCCTGGCACCTGCGTCTCGCCGGGGACGCCGGCTGGGTCCGCACCGAGGAGGGCGTCGCCGTCCGCGAGTTCGGCGCCGGCTCGGCACTGTTCGAGGCGGACGAGGCGACTGCCCAGCGGGTGCTCCGCACCGCTCTCGCCCGCGACGCCGTCGTCTCCTTCGGGCCGTTCCGCCCGTCCCTCACCCAGATCTTCACGGAGGCCGTCGCATGAGCACACCCCTTCCCTTCTGGAGCAGCGTCGGCCTGGTCGCCGACCGCGAGATCCGCGCCAAGCTGCGCAGCAAGGCGTTCCTGATCTCGGCGGCGATCCTCCTGCTCGCAGTCCTCGGCTCCATCGTGATCGGCAGCCTGGTCGCGCAGAACCCGTCCGACATCCCGGTCGCGGCCGTGGCGGAGACCGAGGAGGTCGCGACCGCGCTCGACGGCGTGGACGTCACCGTGGCCGGGTCGGTGGAGGAGGCGCGTGAGCTGGTCCGCGCCGAGGAGGTCGACGCCGCGGTCCTGCCTGCGAGCGGGGACCTCGGCTACTCCGTCGTCGCGCTCGACTCGACGCCGGACACGCTGATGGGCCTGCTCAGCCAGCGGCCGGAGCTCGAGCTCCTCGACCCGTCGAGCCAGAACGAGCTGCTCGTCTACTTCGTGGCTCTCGGCTTCGGTCTCATCTTCTTCATGTCCGCGGTCTCCTTCGGCGCCACGATCGCGCAGAGCGTCGTCGAGGAGAAGCAGACGCGCGTCGTCGAGCTGCTGCTCTCTGCGATCCCCGCGCGAGCCCTGCTCGCGGGCAAGGTCGTGGGCAACAGCGTGCTCGCCCTCGGCCAGATCGTCCTCATCGCCGTGGCGGCCACGGCCGCGCTCGCCCTCACCGGCCAGCAGAACCTGCTCACCTCGCTCGGCCCGTCGGTGCTGTGGTTCATCGCGTTCTTCGCCGTCGGATTCGTGCTGCTCGCGGCCATCTTCGCGGCGAGCGCCGCACTCGTCTCGCGGCAGGAGGACGTCGGGGCCGTGACGTCGCCGGTGATGACGCTCATCACCATCCCGTACTTCTTGATCGTCTTCTTCCCCGACAACGATCTCGTGCTGACGATCATGTCCTACGTGCCGTTCTCGGCGCCGATCGGGATGCCGATGCGCATCTTCCTCGGCACCGCCGAATGGTGGGAGCCCCTCGCGTCCCTCGCGATCGTGCTCCTGGCCACCGCGGCCGCGATCGCCTTCGGCGCCCGGGTGTACGAGAACTCGCTGCTGCGGATGGGCGGCCGGGTGAAGCTGGCGGAGGCGCTCAAGGGCTGATCCGCTCCGCATGATTCGGCGTCGAGTGGCGGATCCGCCCACCACTCGGCGCCGTTCGTGCACGTCGAGAGGAGCGGAATGCCGGCCCCTCGATCGTTGTTGCTACAACCATGAGCGCTGCATCCCCCGACGTCCTCGCCGCCGACACCGCGATGGGCGCCGTGACCCTCGCCGTCGCCGACCTGGACCGCATGGTCGCGTACTACGGCGAGGGCGGGGTGGGCCTCGAGCTGCAGAGCCTGGCGGGCGGCCGCGCGACTCTCGGCCGGGCCGGCCGGCCGGCTCTTGTGCTGGAGCAGCGGCAGGACCTGCGGCACGCCCCCGACAGCGCCGCCGGGCTCTACCACACGGCGTTCCTCTTCCCCGATCGCTCGGACCTCGCGGCTTCCGTGTACTCCGTCGCCTCCCGGCACCCGCGGTCCTTCACCGGCAGCTCGGACCACCTGGTCAGCCAGGCCCTGTACTTCGACGACCCGGAGCACAACGGCGTCGAGCTCTACTGGGACCGCCCCCGGGACGAATGGGAGTGGACCGCCGACGGCGGCGTGCGGATGGGGACGGTCTACCTCGACCCGAACCGATTCCTCACCGAGAACCTCACCGAGCAGGGCGCGACCGGTGGGCCGGCGGGCGACGCCGGCGTCGGCCACGTGCACCTCAAGGTCGGCGACATCGCCTCGGCGCACGCGTTCTACGTGGGCACCCTGGGCTTCGAGGTCACCGCGCGCTTCGGTGAGCAGGCGCTGTTCGTCTCCGCGGGCGGCTACCACCACCACCTCGGCATGAACACCTGGCACAGCGCCGGCGCGGGCACCCGCACCCCCGCGCTCGGCCTCGGCGAGGTGTCGATCGCCGTGCCGAGCGCCGAGGATCTGGGCGCACTGCGGGAGCGCCTCGCCGCCCGCGACGTGCAGGTGCAGGACGACGGCGCCGAGGTGCGCCTCCTCGACCCGTGGGCGAACCTCGTGCGCGTCTCGGTCGCCGCGGGCTGAGCCGGCTGAGCCGGGCTGAGGTGCCCAGTTCTGTCGCGTTCTCGGCTGACGCGGCAGCAGAAGTGGGCAACCGGGCGAGCACCGATGCTCCGGGACCGCCGGTAGAATCGCCGGGATCCCCCATTCGAAGAAGGGCGGCCCCGTGCCCACCATCGTCGTCGACGTCATGCCGAAGGCCGAGCTCCTCGATCCGCAGGGGAAGGCGGTGTCCGGCGCCCTCACGCGCCTCGGCTCCTCCCGCTTCGCCGGGGTCCGCATCGGCAAGCGCTTCGAGCTGACCGTCGACGGGCCCGTCGACGACGCCGTCCTCGATGAGGTGCGCGGCATCGCCGAGAGCCTCCTGTCGAACTCCGTCATCGAGGACGTCGTCGGCATCCGCGTGCAGGAGGAGGCGGCTCGATGAGGATCGGCGTCGTCACCTTCCCCGGCTCGCTCGACGACCGAGACGCCGCCCGCGGCATCCGCCTC
>DATCMN010000375.1:0-6372 GCA_036563405.1 Naasia sp.
CTGCAGCCGGACCCGCTCGGCGGCGAGGTCCAGCCGGGACCCCGCCGGCGCCCACTTGGCGTAGCGCTCGCCGGGCAGCCGGAACGCGAGCCCACCCAGCTGGTTCTGCCACACGGGCTCGGCCTCGCCGCCGGCGCCCGCCGCGAGTGCGGTGATCGCGTCCGGCACCGGGGTGCCCAGCGGGGGAGGACCGGCCAGTCGCATCTCGTCTCCTCCGTCGCGGCCAGGACCCCATCCCGGCCCCCGATCCCGCTGGCACTAATCTAGGAGCGGCACGCCAGGGAAGGGACCTCTCCGCTAATGACGACCGAGCACCGCCGTCGAGTCCTCCTCAAGCTCTCCGGGGAGGCCTTCGGAAACGGGGCTCTCGGCGTCGATCCGGTCGTGGTCAGCGCGCTCGCGCGGGAGATCGCGGAGGCGGCCAAGACCGTCGAGATCGCGATAGTAGTGGGCGGCGGCAACTTCTTCCGCGGAGCCCAGCTGCAGCAGGAGGGCATGGAGCGCGGCCGCGCCGACTACATGGGCATGCTCGGCACGGTGATGAACGCGCTCGCCCTGCAGGACTTCCTCGAGCAGGCGGGCGCCGCCACGCGCGTGCAGTCCGCGATCGCGATGACCCAGGTCGCCGAGCCGTACATCCCGCGCCGCGCCATTCGGCACCTCGAGAAGGGCCGCATCGTCATCTTCGGCGCCGGGGCGGGGCTGCCCTACTTCTCGACCGACACCGTGGCCGCCCAGCGCGCCCTCGAGATCCGGGCGGACGTCGTGCTCATCGCCAAGAACGGCGTGGACGGCGTGTACTCCGCGGACCCCCGCATCCACGCCGACGCCTACAAGCTTGACACCGTCACCTACCTGGAGGCGCTGCACCAGGGCCTCAAGGTCGTCGACTCGACGGCGTTCAGCCTCTGCATGGACAACGGCATGGACATGGTCGTCTTCGGCATCGACGGTCCCGGCAACGTGACCGGCGCCATCCGGGGCGAGGTGCCGATCGGCACCCTCGTCACCGCCTGACCAGGGGCGACGAGCGCCGCCCGCCTAGAATGGACGGGCAACGAGACGAAGGAGTGCCCGCGTGATCACCGACGTGCTGACCGACGCGACCGACCGCATGAAGAAGGCGGTGGAGGTCGCGAAGGACGACCTGTCCACGGTGCGCACCGGCCGGATCAACCCGCAGCTCTTCCAGCGCATCCAGGTCGAGTACTACGGCTCACCGACGCCGCTCGCCCAGCTCGCCTCCCTGCAGACGCCGGAGGCCCGCGTGCTCATCGTCACCCCCTACGACAAGAGTGCGCTCAAGGACATCGAGAAGGCCATTGTCGCGATGCCGAACCTCGGCGCGAGCCCCTCGAACGACGGCAACATCATCCGGGTGGTGCTCCCCGAGCTCACCGAGGACCGCCGCAAGGAGTTCGTGAAGATCGCGCGCGGCAAGGGCGAGGACGCGAAGGTGTCCATCCGCAACATCCGCCGCCGGGCGAAGGACGACCTGGATGCGCTGAAGGGCGAGGTCGGCGACGACGACCTGTCGCGCGGCGAGAAGGAGCTGGAGCAGCTCACCCGCACCTACGTCGACGCGATCGACGAGGCGCTGAAGCGGAAGGAAGCCGAGCTCCTCGAGGTGTAGGGGCGCGGTCGTTCCGCGGATGTCCGCACCCAGAAGCAGCCCGCGCAAGCGGCGAAGCCGCCTTCCCCCGGATCTGCAGGCGCAGATCGACCAGGCGCGGCACGATCTCGAGTCGCAGGTCCGCTCCGCTCGTGTGCACTTCGACGAGGCGCAGGAGCGCATCAACGCCCGCACCGGCCGGAACCTGCTCGGCGCGATCGTCTTCGGGGTGATCCTCGGCGTCGCGATGCTCCTCAGCCTCATCCTGGTGAAGGAGCTCTTCGTCCTGGTCGCCGCCGCCCTGATGGGCTTCGCGACTGTCGAGCTCGCCGGTGCTCTCCGCCACTCGGGCCGCGACGTGCCGCGGGTAGCCTCGGTGGTCGCGACCGTCGGCGCCCTGCCCTTCGCCTACTTCCTGCCCGGTCTCGGGCACTGGCTCGCGATCCTCGCCGCAGTGCTGTTCGTGGCGGTCTGGCGGCTGGTCGAGCTGGCCCTCCGCCGCGGCTCGACGGTGCCGCGCGAGGTACTGCTCGACCTGGGCGCCGGCACGTTCGTGCAGCTCTACATCACCGCGCTCGGCAGCTTCGCGGTCGCCCTCACCGCGCTCGACGGCGGCCAGTGGTGGACTCTCGCATTCATCCTCATCGTGATCGCCAGCGACGTGGGCGCCTATGCGAGCGGCCTCACCTTCGGCAAGCACCCGATGGCGCCGCGCATCAGCCCCAAGAAGACCTGGGAGGGCTTCGCCGGCTCGGTGCTCGCGACGGTTCTCGCGGGCGTCCTGCTGTCGGTCCTCATGCTCGGCTCCACCTGGCAGTTCGGCATCCTGTTCGGTCTCGTCATCGTCGCGACCGCGACCCTCGGCGACCTCGCCGAGTCCCTCGTGAAGCGGGACCTCGGCATCAAGGACATCAGCTCGTGGCTGCCGGGGCACGGCGGCTTCCTCGACAGGCTCGACTCGATCCTGCCGTCCGCGGCCGCCGCCTACGCTCTCGCGCTCCTCTTCGGCTGAGCCTCCCGCGTGCGGGGCTCGGCGTCCGTCAGAATGACGGGATGAGCTCGACCTTTCCGCGCAGCCGCCGCTCGAAGCTGGGCTACCGCGTGCGCGACGTGGACGAGTTCCTCCGCGAGGCGCGACGTGCGTACGACGCGCCTGTCGGGGCCGCCGCAGGCGTCGACGCGGCCGTCATCCGCCGGACGGCCTTCCCCATGGAGAAGGGCGGCTACTCGACGGTGCACGTCGACGCCGCCCTCGAGCGCCTCGAGGACGCCTTCTCGCTGCGGGAGCGGGAGCACGCGATCCGAACGCTGGGCGACCGCGCCTGGTACGGCGAGACCCGCTCCGCAGCGGCGGAGATCACCGCGCGCCTCAACCGGCCGGCCGGTCGGCGCTTCGAGCGGGCCGGCTTCCTCTCGCAGGGCTACTCCCCGGACGATGTCGACGCGTTCGCCGACCGCCTCCGCACGTACTTCGAGAAGGGCACCCCGATCGGCGTCGACGAGGTCCGCGCCGTCGCCTTCCGGCCCAAGCTGGGCGGCTACCGCGAGTGGCAGGTCGACCTCGTCCTGGATGCGGTGGTCGACGTGATGCTCGCCGTCCGCTGACGACGCGACACGCGCCTCCCGGGGATCCGGAAGGGCGTTTGCTAAGCTCGTCGGAGCATGGGCAAGCATTCGAGCACGGTCGTGGCCGCACAGACCCGGCGGGGTGTGCCGAGCCGACCCGTCGAGCAGCCGCTTCCCCGCACGGTTCACAAGGCCCCGCTGCACGGCAGGATCGCCCTCTCGCTGTTCGGCTTCCTCGCGGCTTTCGCGTTCCTCCTCGTCAACGTGACCGACCCGTACGCGGGTGCAACGGCGTCGCCGTACTACCAGCCCGCCGGCGCAGCGCCCGTCGGAGAGGCGCAGATCCTCGCGGCGTCGACCGCCGAACTCGGCGACATCGCCCGCGACAACTTCTCCGTCACCGAGAAGCCGAAGCCACCGCCCCCTCCGCCCGTGGTGGCAGCAGAGGCGTCGACCTCCGGTGGTGGCGGCGGCTGGGCACCTCCTGCGGCCGTCCCGGACCCCGGCACAGCCCAGGCCGTCGCGGCCGACATGGTTGCCGCGCGCGGCTGGGGGAGCGATCAATACAACTGCCTGGTCTCGCTCTGGAAGCGCGAGTCCGGCTGGCGGGTGAACGCCTACAACGCCTCGAGCGGTGCCTACGGCATCCCGCAGGCCCTGCCCGGGAACAAGATGGCGTCCGCGGGTGCGGACTGGGAGACCAACCCGGCCACCCAGATCGCCTGGGGGCTCGGCTACATCTCCGCTCGCTACGGCAGCCCGTGCGGCGCCTGGGCGTCGTCGGAGTCGCGCGGCTGGTACTGACCTCCTCCACGGCTCCAGTCCGTAGGATCGAGGGATGCCGCGCAGCAACCGTCCCCGAGGCGCGCGGCGAGAGGATCCGGACGACGACCTGTCGCGTCTCCTCACCGGCTGGCGGCGCACCGAGCTGCGGCGTGGCGCGACCTGGACCGTGCAGCCCGTGACGGGGCCCCAGGCGCTCAAGGAGTACCGGTGCCCGGGCTGCGTGCACGCGATCGAACCCGGTACCGCACACGTCGTCGTCTGGCGCGCGGACGGTCCGCTCGGCGATTCGGCGAACCTCGCCGACCGCAGGCACTGGCACACGCACTGCTGGCGGCTCGCGTGACCGAGATCCGCGGCGGAGTCCTCCTGCCCGCGCGCCGGGAGGACATCGTCCTCCGCACCGAGGACGGGCTGACCCTCGTGGGCGAGCTCGCGCTCCCGGAGCGCGCCGAGCCCGTTGCCACTCTCGTCACCCTGCACCCGCTGCCCACGGCGGGCGGTTACATGGATTCGCATCTCCTGCGGAAGGCCGCCGGCCGCCTGCCCGCACTCGCCGACCTCGCGGTCCTGCGCTTCAACACCCGCGGCACGTCCTCCGCGCGCGGCACCAGCGACGGCGCTTTCGGCGAGGGCATCGGGGAGCGGGCGGACCTGTCCGCGGCGATGCGCTTCGTGGCCGAGCGAGGCCTGCCGGCCCCCTGGCTGCTCGGCTGGTCGTTCGGCACCGAGGTGGCGCTGAAGTGGGGACGCGAGCACCCCGTGCAGGGCGTCCTCCTGCTCTCCCCGCCGCTTCATCGCACCACCGAGGGCGAGGTCGCCGCCTGGCGCGACGACCCGCGTCCCGTTGTCGCGCTGGTGCCGGGACTTGACGACTTCCTTCGTCCCGAGGACGCGGTGCAGCGCTTCGCCGCTGCGCCCAACGTGGAGGTGATCGGGGTGGAGGGGGCGAAGCACCTCTGGGTGGGCGAGAACGCCACCCGTCGCGTGCTCGACGAGATCGTCGCGCGCCTCAATCCGGGTGTGCTGCCGCTGCCCACGGAGTGGGACGGGCCGGTCGCCGAGGAGCGCGGCTAGCGGCTACCGCTCCTGCTGTCGCGGTATGAACACCTGCTCGACGATGAGCATCACCGACGCGGCGACCGGGATGGCGATCAGCGCACCCAGCACGCCGAGCAGGGTGCCGCCGATCAGTGCGGCGATCACCACGATCACGCCCGGCACCTTCACCGCCCGCTTCATGATGTTCGGGCTCAGCACGTACGCCTCCACCTGCATGTAGATCAGGTAGTAGACGCCGGCGGCGATCCAGGTCGGCGGGGAGTCGGGCAGGAGGAGCACCTGGCCGAGGACGATCAGGACCGAGCCGGTCAGCGTTCCCACGAGGGGCACCAGGGAGAACAGGAACGCGATGAATGCGAAGACCACCGGCAGCTGGGCGCCGATCACGCTGAGGAAGACGAAGGACAGGACGCCGTTGCAGAGCGCGAGCGCCACCTGCCCCACGACGTACCGGCCGACGGCCTCCATGATCTGCTCGGTGAGGTCGGCGAACTTCGCCCTCTTGGTCGCGGGGACCAGCTTGTACAGGCCGCGGGTGATCGAGTTGAGCGACGACGCGAAGTACAGGGTCAGGATCAGCACGATGATCGTGCCGAACACGCCGCTGACGACGGCGGCGCCGACCGCCAGCACGCCACCGCTGATCGTGGAGAAGTTCTCCTGCAGGTACTGGACGATCTGGTCGTTGATCTGGTGGACGTCGATGCCGTCGCCCACCTGGGACTGGACGTCGTCGAGGAAGCCGTCCCAGTCCACGCCGCTCGCGTAGTCGGAGATCGATGCGATCAGGGTGCCGCCCTGGCGGACGATCAGCGGCACGATCGCGAACGCCACAGCGGTGAAGACGCCGACGACGATCACCAGGACGAGGAGGAGGGCGAGCCAGCGCGGCACCTTGCGGCGCTCCAGCAGGGCCACCAGCGGCTCAAGGCCGAGGGCGAGGAACAGGGCGAGCGCGACGTAGGTGAGGATGGTGGACAGCTGGCCCACCATGGAGCCGAGGGTGACCGCAACGATGACGCCGAGCCCGGCCAGGAGGCCGACCCGGAAGGGGTTCTGGATCTTCACGCAGCGGCCGTCGCGGCTCAGTCCGCCGTGACCTTCTCGGCGTGCGTGAGCACGCCTCGGAGGTTCTCGAAGTAGGCGGCGACCTCGTCGCGCTCGTGCCGGATCTCGGCGAGGCGCTCCTCGGCGTCGGTCAGCAGTGCCCGGGCGCGCTCCTCCGCCTCCGACACGACGCGGCGTGCGCGGTCCTCCGCCTCCTCGACCGTGGCGGCGGCGATCTCGGCGGCCTCCTCGCGCTTCACCCGGTTGTCGCGCTCGGCGGCGATCTCGAGCGTGTCCGCCTC
>DATCMN010000385.1:0-4035 GCA_036563405.1 Naasia sp.
CTGCGCACAGTGCGCACCCATCACCCGCGCGCGGACCTCGGCGAGATCGAGCGAGCGTACGGAGCAGCGGACAAGGCGCACAGCGGGCAGACGCGGGACAGCGGCGAGCCGTACATCACGCACCCTGTCGCCGTCGCCCAGATCCTCGCCGACCTCGGCATGGGCCCGAAGACGATCGTCGCCGCGCTGCTGCACGACACCGTCGAGGACACCGCCTACACGCTCGACGAGATGCGCGGCGACTTCGGCGACGAGGTCACCATGCTCGTCGACGGGCTCACCAAGCTCGACAAGCTGAAGTACGGCGACAGCGCCCAGGCGGAGACCGTCCGCAAGATGGTCGTGGCGATGAGCCGCGACGTGCGCGTCCTCGTCATCAAGCTGGCCGACAGACTGCACAACGCGCGCACCTGGGGCTTCGTCTCCAACGAGCGGGCCAGCCGGAAGGCGCGCGAGACCCTCGAGATCTACGCGCCCCTCGCGCACCGCCTCGGCATCCAGGCGATCAAGCTGGAACTCGAGGACCTTTCCTTCGCCGTGCTCTACCCCAAGCTGTACGCGGAGATCGAGAGCCTCGTGAAGCAGCGGACGCCGCAGCGCGAGGGCTTCATCCAAGAGGTCATCGAGAGCGTCAACGACGACCTGCGCGCCGCGAAGATCAAGGGCAAGGTCGTCGGGCGGCCGAAGCAGTACTACTCGATCTACCAGAAGATGGTCGTCCGCGGCCGCGAGTTCGACGAGATCTACGACTTGGTCGGCATCCGCGTGCTCGTCGACTCGCTGCGCGACTGCTACGCCGTCCTCGGTGCCATCCACGCGCGCTGGACGCCCGTGCCGGGACGCTTCAAGGATTACATCGCGACGCCCAAGTTCAACCTGTACCAGTCGCTGCACACCACGGTGCTCGGGCCGAGCGGCCGGCCGATCGAGATCCAGATACGCACGCACGACATGAACCAGCGCGCCGAGTTCGGTGTCGCCGCGCACTGGAAGTACAAGGAGCGCATGGCGGGTGCGAAGGGCGGCGAGAAGGCCCCGCCCGCCGACACCGAGATGGCGTGGCTCGCCCACCTCTCCGACTGGCAGGCGGAGACCGCCGACCCCACGGAGTTCCTCGACTCCCTCCGCTTCGAGATCGGCGCGAAGGAAGTCTACGTATTCACGCCGAAGGGCAAGGTGATCGGCCTGCCCGCCGGCGCGACCCCCGTCGACTTCGCCTACGCCGTGCACACCGATGTCGGCCACCGCACCATGGGTGCGAAGGTCAACGGACGCCTCGTGCCGCTCGACAGTTCGCTGACGAGCGGCGACGTGGTCGAGGTCTTCACCTCCAAGAACCCCGACTCCGGGCCCAGCCAGGACTGGCTCGCCTTCGTCAAGAGCCCACGCGCGCGCAACAAGATCCGCCAGTGGTTCACCAAGGAGCGTCGCGAGGAGGCCATCGAGCACGGCCGCGACGCGATCAGCCGCGCGATGCGCAAGCAGAACCTCCCGCTGCAGCGCCTGATGAACCAGGACGTCCTCGGCGATGTCGCCGCGCAGCTGCGCTACGAGGACGTGTCCGCGCTGTACGCGGCCCTGGGGGAGGGGCACGTCTCCACCCAGTCCGTGATCGAGAAGGTCCTCGCGCTCGTGCAGGGCGGGGAGAGCGAGGAGGAAGAGGAGGAGCTCACCTTCTCGCCGCGCCGCGTCAGCCGTCAGCGCAACAGCGACTCCGGCGTCCTCGTCCGCGGCGCGCCCGACATCCTCTCCAAGCTCGCCAAGTGCTGCACCCCGGTGCCGGGCGACGCGATAGTCGGGTTCATCACCCGCGGCTCCGGCGTCTCGGTGCACCGCACCGACTGCAACAACGTGCAGTCCCTGATGGAGCAGCCGGAGCGGATGGTCGACGTCGAGTGGGCGCCGTCCTCGAAGAGCGTCTTCCTGGTGCAGATCCAGGTGGAGGCGCTCGACCGCGCAGGCCTCCTCAGCGACGTGACGCGGGTCCTGTCCGAGCACCACGTCAACATCCTGTCCGCGACGGTGTCCACCTCCAGCGATCGGCTGGCGCTCAGCCGCTTCGTGTTCGAGATGGGCGATACCACCCACCTCGACCGGGTCCTCAACGCGGTGCGCCGCATCGACGCCGTCTACGACGTCTACCGCGTCTCCGCGGGCTGACGCTCCCCGCTGGGCGCCGCATCCCCGACAGAAGGCTGTGGTGCGAGCGCCAGTGAGTCGCGCAACCACCAGAGGCGAGTCACTCGGCGCCGAGCTCCTCCAGGCGGGCCAGGGTGCGACTGCGGAAGGCGGCGAAGCGCCTGTCCCCGAGCCGCTCTCGCACCTCGTCCGCCCCGCACTGCGCCAGCAGGACCGACACCGTCTCCCGAGCATGCCGGTCCCACTCGTCGCGGCGCAGCAGGTCGACCGCCGTGCTCGCGGCGTCCGTCACCCGGAGGACGCCCATGCGCACGAGCTCGAAGTCCCGCAGACGCAGCTCGCGGACTTCCACGCCGGGCCGCTTCCCCACGGCGACGCGCGCGGAGATCGGGACGCACGCGGTCAGAGGTGTGGGCGGCGACGCGCGCGCCCCGTGCAGCCACGCGGCGGTCTCCCGATCGGCGACGACCGCCGTGCCCAGCTCCACCGCCAGTGCGTCGGCTCGAGCCTCCGCCGTCTCCGGCAGGTCGACCGGCCGCCAGGAGGACCCGACGCGGTAGACCTCGCCATCGAGCCTCAGCGCGCCGAGTTCCGCGGCGGGCAGGAGAGCGGGCGGGAGCAGGTCGGGCAGGCGCACCGCGACAGCATCCCCGGCTGCCGTACGGTGCCGACCGCTGAACCGCCGCCTGTGGACAACCGCGGGGAGCCGCGCGCGGAGGAGGAGGTGTCGGAGGCCGCGAGATGGCAGTAGTGGCTGTCATCTCGCCGAGTTGGCAGCCACTACTGCCAACTCGTCGGGAGGAAGCGGGGGAGGATCAGCTCCCGAGTGCGTCCAGCCACACCTTGCGGGCCGCGAGGGCCTCTTCGGCGGCCTTGACCTTGCGCGCGTCGCCGGTCTTCTGCGCCTCGGCCAGCTCCGTCTCGAGCTTCTCGATCGCGGAGTGCAGCTGAGCGGCGAGTCCCTCGGAGCGGGCCTTCGTCTCCGGGTTGGAACGGCGCCAGTGCTCGTCCTCGAGGGCCTTCACGGCGGTCTCGACGCGGCGGAGGCGGTCGTTGACCGTCTTCACCTGCTCGCGGGGCACCTTGCCGATCTCGTCCCAGCGACGCTGGATGCCGGTCAGCTTCTCGCGCGCGGCCTTCGGATCCTTCTCCTTGAGCAGCGGCTCCGCCTCGTCGAGGAGGGCAAGCTTGGCGGTGAGGTTGGCGGAGAACTCCGCGTCCTCCTGGGCGTCGACCTCGGCCTTCGCGGCGTAGAGCGCGTCGCCCGCGGCCTTGAAGCGGGCCCAGAGGGCGTCGTCCTGCTTCTTGCCGGCGCGGCCGGCGCCCTTCCAGTCCTCGAGGAGGTTCCGGTAGGCGGGGATGCCGGCGACACCCTGCGATGCGAGACTCTCGGCACGGTCGACGAGCTCCTGCTTGCGCCGGCGGACGTCGCGCTGAGCCGCGTCGAGCTCGGCGAAGAAGGCGCGACGGTGCTGCTCGACGGTGCTGCGGGCGGCACGGAACCGCTTCCACAGGGCGTCGGCCTTGTCCTTCGGCAGGCGGGGGCCGTCCTGCTGCGCGGTCTGCCACCGGGTGAAGAGCTCGTCGAGGACCGCTGTCGCCTGCTTCCACTGGGTGGACGCCGGATCCTGGGCGGCGATGCGCTCCGCCTCGGCGACGAGGGCCTCGCGGTCTGCGAGGGCCTTCTCCAGGTCGGCCTTCGCCTCGGCCGACTGCTTCTCGGTGAGCTGGGCGACGTTGCCCTTCAGCGCCCCGAGGCGATCGAGCAGGCCCTGCAGGTCGCCGACGGCGGACGCGGTGCGCACCGACTCCTCGAGCCGGCGGACGGCCTTGGCCACGTCGGCGGCGGGGGCGCCGCCGCGGGAGCGCTGCTCCAGCAGGCTCACCTGCCCGGCC
>DATCMN010000392.1:0-8069 GCA_036563405.1 Naasia sp.
TACAGCATCATCGTGCTGCTGGGCGGCCTGCAGACCATCAACACCGCCTACTACGAGGCGGCCGCGCTCGACGGGGCGGGGCCCTTCCGGATCTTCTTCAGCGTGACGCTGCCGCTCCTCACGCCCTCCCTGTTCTTCCTCGCCGTCACCTCGCTGATCTCCGCCTTCCAGGTCTTCGACCTCGTCTACCTGATGATCGGCAGCGGGAGCTCCGCCATCGACCACACGCGGACCGCCGTCTACAGCGTCTACGAGCAGTCGTTCGTGGTGGGGGACAAGGGGTACGGCGCGGCGATCGCGGTGGTGCTGTTCCTCGGCATCCTCCTCGTGACCGTCGCGCAGATGCGGATGCAGAAGCGATGGGTGATCTATGACTGAGACGTCAGCGGCCGTGCCCACCTGGTGGTCGCGGCACCGCGGCTCCGTCGCGGTGCACTCGGTCCTGGTCGTGGTCTGCGCGGTCATGCTCGTGCCGTTCCTCTGGATGTTCTCGACCTCGCTGAAGTCGCTCCCGGAATCCACGCGGGTGCCGTCGGGTCTCCTGCCCGAGCAGTGGCTGTGGTCGAACTACGCCGAGGTCACCCAGGTCCTGCCCTTCGGCGCGTTCTATGCGAACAGCCTGATCAACGTCGGGGTCAGGACCTTCGGCCTGCTGATCCTGGCGTCGCTGTCCGCGTACGCGTTCGCGCGGCTGCGCTTCCCCGGCCGGAACGTGCTGTTCGTGCTGGTGCTGTCCGTGATGATGGTGCCGCCCGAGGTCCTGCTGATCCCGCAGTACCAGATCATGAACGCGCTCGGCTGGCTGAACACCCTGCAGGCGATCATCGCGCCGGGTCTCTTCAGCGCCCTGGCCACGTTCCTCCTGCGACAGTTCTTCGCCGGCATCCCGGGCGAGATCGAGGAGGCGGCGAAGCTCGACGGCGTCGGCCCGCTCCGGATGTACTGGAGCATCATGCTGCCGATGGCGGTTCCCGGCCTCGTCGCGGCCGGCGTCCTCAAGACACTGCACGGCTGGAACGAGCTGCTCTGGCCTCTCGTCGTCAACGATTCCGCCGATCAGCTCACGCTGCCGGCCGGGCTCGCCTACATGAAGGACGAGACGTTCACGAACTTCCCGCTGCAGATGGCGGGCTCCGTGATGGCGGTGCTCCCGATGCTCGTGATGTTCATCGTCATGCAGAAGTACGTGGTCCGCGGCTTCGTGGCGGCAGGAGGCATGAAGTGACCCTCGTCCTGCCGGGGACCGCGCTGCCGGTGCTCCGCGACGTCGAGCTCGCGGTGATCGGGGGATCGGTGGCCGGCGTCGCCGCGGCGCTCGCCGGCGCCCGCGCCGGCCTGTCGGTGTGCGTCCTCGAGTCGACCACCTACCTCGGGCACGAGCTGACCGCCCTCATGCGGCCGTGGATCAGCGCGGAGGACGCGTCCGCGGGCGATCCGCTGGGCATCCTGGACGCGGTTCTCGGCACTCCGCGGGAGGGCGTCCCGGCAGCCGGCGACGTGCCGGTGCGCCCTGACGCCGTCAAGCGGGCGCTCGAGGAGCTGCTCGCCGCCGCCGGAGTCGACCTGCTCTACGGCGTGCGGCTCATCGACGTGTACGAGGGCGAGGACGGCCGGTCGCGTGCCGTGCTCGCCGACAAGAGCGGGCGCCAGCTGGTGCGAGCGGACAGGATCCTCGCGTCTCGGGAGTCGGTCGGCGGGCTCGGGGGAGCGCGGCCCGAGGAGCGCAGGAGCTGGTTCAGCCTCGAGGTCACGGGAGCCGGAATAGATCCGGTCGCCGTCCCCGTCCTGCCGGTCCCGGGCGCGCTCGGCCTGGTCGGCGACGAGGTCCGCGTGCGCCCCGGCCATCGGGGAGACGGTCACCTGCTCCTCGAGTGCGCCGCCGATCTTGCGGGCCCCGGATCCGCGACCGACAGAGCCCGGCGCCTCGCTGTCCGCGTCTTCGGCCACCTCGTCGCGGCGCGGCCGGAGTTCTCCGATGCCTGGCTCGCGGGAACCTCCTACCGTGCCCACGCCGCCCGCCCCACGCCACCGGAGGAGCGGGCCGTCCCGCTCCTCGACGACCCGGGTCCGGCGCTCGGCCTGCACGGCTCGGGAACCTCCCGCACCTCGTACGGCGACCTCATCCGCTCCGCCTCCCGGCGTGTCGCGGAGGGGGATGCTCTGCCGCCCGCGCACCGCGGATCGTCCCGTGCCGACCAGGGCGACGAGGCCGCGCTCCTGGAGCCCGCCCCTCCTGCCCACTGGGACGTCACCGTCGAGCGCAGCGCGGTGCGCCCCATCGACAGCGTGCTCGACGTGGACGTCCTGGTGGTCGGCGGCGGCTCGAGCGGCGCCGCCTGCGGTGTGGCCGCGGCGTCCCGCGGGGCCCGCACCCTCGTGGCCGACATGAACCCCGGCGTCGGCGGCTCAGGAACCTTCGGCGGCGTCGACAGCTACTGGTTCGGCCGGTCCGACGGCCTCGCCTCGGGAACGCGGGAGCAGTCGCTGGTGACCCATCGCGCGCTCGGGCTGCCCGGCGGCTCGGGACGGAAGTGGAACATCGAGGCGAAGGCCGACGTCCTCCTCGGCTCGCTGCAGGACTCGGGTGCGGACGTGCTCACCGACGCCGTCGCGTTCGCGGCTCTCGGTGCCGACGGCCGGGTCGCCGGCGCCGTGCTCGCCACGGAGGCCGGAGTGCTCGCCGTCCGGGCGGCGGTCGTCGTCGACGCGACAGGCGACGCGGACGTGGCGGCTGCAGCGGGGGCGACCACGCGGATGGGGGCCGAGCGGACCCACGCCGCCATGTGGTACTCGCTGGCGCAGTTCGCCGAGCCGGGCCGCAGCCGCAACAACTTCGGCGGGGTCGTCGACACGAGCGATGTCGAGGACTACACCCGGGCGATCCTCGCGGGACGCCGGCGCGGCGGCGAGCTGCACGACCACGGTGTCTACGTCGCGCCCCGCGAGAGCCGCAACATCGTCGGGGACGTGACGCTGTCCATCACGCAGCAGCTCACGCGGCACCACTTCGAGGACGTCGTCAACGTCCACTTCTCGAACCACGACATCAAGGGGCGCAGCCAGTCCATCTGGACGCTGATGGGACTGATTCCGCCGAACCTCGAGATCGAGGTCCCGTACCGCGCCCTGCTCCCGCAGGGCCTCGACGGGATCCTGGTCGCGGGGAAGGCGATCTCGGTGACGCACGACGGTCTCGCCGCCGTCCGCATGCAGCGCGACCTCGAGAACCTGGGCGCCGTGGTGGGCCGGATCGCCGCGCGATGCGCGGAGGAGGGGGTGTCCCCTCGGACCCTGGGCCTCCAGCGCATGCAGGAGGAGCTGGTCGCGGAGGGCGCATTCCCCGCCGAGCAGCTGAGGCTCCCGCCCGGTCCCCGGCGGTCCGGCAGCCCGATCGCCGCGCTCGTCGACGCGGTGATCGCCGCCGGAGCCCTGCACGGCTATGCGGACGGCGGCATGGGGAAGGTGCACCGCGAGGGGATCCCCTTCGTCGACCTCATCCTGTCGGACGACCCTGCGGTCGACGACGCCGTGGCCGGCCGGATGGACGACGTCGACCCCGACACCCGGATGATCCTGGCCCGCATCCTCGTCTGCCGGGGCGACAGCCGCGGCGCCGACGCGGTGGTGGGCGAGCTGAGGCGGCGCCTGCGGGAGTCGCCGACGGCTCTGCCCGAGCGGGTGAGCCGCATCAAGCACGCCCAGCTCCCGCCGGATCAGGCCGCGATGCCCGAGGAGGCCTATCTGCTCAACGCCCTCGCGCTGGCGCGTGATGCGCGCGCCGTCGAGTTCTGGGAGCATGTCGCCACCACCCTCGACGCGTCACCGGAGGCGATCCGCAGCATGACGGCCGGAACCTTCGCGTACGTGTCCGCGGTCACGCTGGGTGCCGAGCGTCTCGGCGATCGACGCGCGCTGACGGCGCTGCGACGCCTGCACAGCCAGCCGACCCTGCGCGGGCAGACCCGGCGGGATGCCGAGCCGGACATCTTCCAGGAGCGGCAGTCGATGCTCGAACTGGGCATCGGGGCCGCCCTCGCCCGGTGCGGCGACACGGAGGGACTCGAGATCCTCATCCGATACCTCGACGACGCCCGAGGGCCGCTGCGTCTGCACGCCCACAGCGAGCTCGTGCTGCTGCGCGGCGCCGACCTCGGCTTCGCTCCCGATGCGTGGGCCTCCTGGGCGCGCAGCCTGACCGCTCTCGAGCCGGCGCCGCTCGGACGCGAGGCGGACCTGGACGGACCCGACGGGCTCGGCTCGGCACGCGTTCCCTCCGGCCTCCTGGCCTCAACGCGGCATGGCTGATCCGTCCGGAACGAGCGCCGCGGAACCGAAGGTCACGATCCGGCAGGTGGCGGTTCTCGCCGGGGTGTCCCCGTCGGCCGTCTCGCACGTGTTCAACGGGCGCTCCGACATCGCGCCGGCCACCAAGGAGCGGATCCTCGCCGCCGCCGCGGAGCTCAACTGGCGTCCCGCGGCAGCGGCGCTCGCGCTCGCCGCTGCGCGCACGCGGACGTTCGGCTACGTGGTCCTGCGCGACCCGGATCTGGTCCGCGGCGACCCCTTCTTCGTGGACGTGATCTCGGGAGTGCAGCGGGCGCTCGCCGAGGGGCACTACAACCTCCTCGTCCGGCTCGTCTCCACGCGTGAGGAGGAGCTCGACACCTACCGGAAGCTGAGTCAGGCGCGGCAGGTGGACGGCTTCCTCCTCGTCGACCACCGCGCGGAGGATCCGCGCTACCGGATCATCGCGGAGGCGGGGCTGAGCGGGGTCGCCATCGGCCGCCCCTTCCCGGGCTGCCCGTTCCCGGCCGTGACCGCCGACCCCGCTGATGCCGGCATGACGGAGGCGCTCCGCGAGCTCGCGCGGCTCGGACACCGCAGCATCGGCTACGTCGGCGGCCCGGAGGAGTTCGCCTCAGCGCGCTTCCGGCGGGAGCGCGTCGAGCAGGCGGCGGCCGAGGCGGGCCTCGTGCTCCTCACCCGCAGCGACCGCACGGAGCGCGAGGCCGTCGCCGAGGCGACGCGCGCGCTGCTCTCGGGGGAGAGCCGCCCCACCGCGATCGTCTACAGCAACGACCTGATGGCGATGTGGGGGATGGCCGCGGCGGAGGACGCCGGGTTCCGGGTTCCGCAGGATCTCTCGGTGCTCGGCCACGACGATGCCCCCTTCGCCGGGTTCACCCGCCCGTCGCTCGCGTCGGTGCACGTCGACGTGTCCGCGCTCGCCGACGCCGCAGCGCGCACCCTGATCGCCGTGACCGCGGGGGAGCCCGTGCCGCCGAGCGCGACGGCCGGCAGCCGCTTCGAGCGCCGGGACTCGATCGCCGAGGCGCCCCGTCCGTCCTGACCGCCCTTCCCCTGTCCTTCTCGGACAGCCGACCCGATCCGACCCGAGGAGCTCCATGCTGCCCTCCGTCCGCCACCTCCCCGATGTGCCCGCGTTCGCCCTCGACAACGACGGCGGCACGTACGCCTTCGCCGTCGGGCCGGAGGGGGAGCCGCTCCGCCACCTGCACTGGGGCGCGCGGCTGACCGACGACGACATCCGCGATCTCGCCTCGGCCAGCGGCAGCCGCTGGCGCACCTTCGACTCGGTGCCGCGCAACCACGACGAGGAGCTGCCCGCCTGGGGAGGGCAGCGCTACGACGACGTGGCGCTGAAGGTGACCGGTCCGGGCGGCGGGGGCCTCCGGCTCACCTACGCCGGCCACTCCCTCGCCGCCGCGGGGGCGGAGGCATCGCTCGCGGTCCGCCTGGTCGACGCCCTGCAGGAGGTGGCGGTCACCGTGCACTACCGGCTCTTCGCCGACTCGCCGGTTCTCGGGCGGCGGGTGAGCATCGAGGCCATCGGGGAGCGCCGCCTGCTGCTCGACGCCGCCTGCTCCGCGACCTGGACCCTGCCCGAGCGCGCCCGGCTGAACGTCACAGCCGTGTACGGCGGGTGGGGGGCCGAGACGCAGCTGCAGCGCGCGCCCCTCGTCCGCGGCCGCACGGTGTTCGAGTCCCGCAAGGGGATGACGGGCCACCATGGCCAGCCCTGGGTGGCCCTCGACGCGGGCGCATCCGAGACGTCGGGGGAGGTGTGGTCGGCGGCGCTCGAATGGAGCGGCTCGTGGAAGACCTCGGTCCAGCGGCCGAGCGAGGGGTCGACCACGGTGACGATCGGCGTCAACGACTTCGACAGCGCGCTCGAGATCGCGTCGGGCGCGACCTTCACCACCCCGGAGAGCGTCGCTCTGCGCAGCACGACCGGCTTCGACGGGATGACGGCGGCCTGGCACGACTACCAGCGCCGCTTCGTCCTCCGCGAGCCGGAGCTCCTCCGCCCGGTGCTCTACAACTCCTGGGAGGCGACGGAGTTCGACGTCGGTCACCAGCAGCAGCTGGAGCTCGCCCGGATCGCCGCGGAGATGGGCGTGGAGCTGTTCGTGGTCGACGACGGCTGGTTCGGCGCCCGGGACAGCGCGGCAGCCGGGCTCGGCGACTGGACGGTCAACCCGCGGAAGTTCCCCGACGGCCTCGCGCCGTTCGTCGCCGACGTGCATGCGCTCGGCATGCGCTGCGGCCTCTGGGTCGAGCCGGAGATGGTGAACCCCGACAGCGACCTCTACCGGGCGCACCCCGAGTGGGTCATCCGGTTCCCGGAGCGGGAGCCGGCACTGCGCCGCGGACAGCTCGTGCTCAACCTCGCCCGGGAGGATGTGCGCGACTGGATGCTGGAGACCCTCTCGCGGCTCGTGGCGGAGTCCGGGGTCGACTACCTCAAGTGGGATGCGAACCGGCCGATCGCGGACCCCGGCTGGGGCACCGACCCCGCGCCGGAGGGTCGGGACCTCTGGACCGAGTACACGCTCGGCCTCTACGGGGTGCTCGACACGCTGCGGGAGCGTCACCCAGCCCTCCTGATCGAGGCCTGTGCCGGCGGCGGAGGCCGGGTGGACCTCGGCATGCTGCGCCGCACCCACCAGGTGTGGACGAGCGACAACACCGACGCGCTCGACCGGATCCCCATCCAGCGCGGCTACTCCTACGTCTACCCGCCGCAGACGATGTCCGCGTGGGTCACCGATGTGCCGAACTTCCTCACGAAGCGCAGCACGCCGCTCCGCTTCCGCTTCCACGCGGCGATGCGCGGTGTCCTCGGCATCGGCGGCGACCTGCGGCGGCTGGGGCCCGAGGCGATCGGCGAGCACCGCGAGCTGGTGGCGGAGTACACGCGGATCCGCCCCGCGGTGCAGCAGGGCCGCATGCACCGGCTCGAGGGCCTCGACGAGCGCGGCGTCGATGCCGTGCAGTACACCTCCGCCGACGGCTCCCTGGCGGCCGTCCTCCTCCTCGCTCCGTCCGCGGCGTTCGGGCCCCAGCATCTCCGGGTGCGGCTGCGCGGACTCGACCCGGACGGCGTGTACCGGCACGGCGGACGCGAGGTCAGCGGGGCCCTGCTGATGGATGCGGGAGTCCGGTTCGTGGCCACGGGCGACTACAGCAGCGCCCTCGAGGTCATCGAGCGGGTGAGCGAGCGCCCCGCTCCGTCGGGGTCCCGCTGACCTCCCGCTGACGGCCCGCACCGGGAAGCCGCCGCGCCCCGATACCCTGGGGGACGTGCAGCCGCAGGACAATCCCTTCGGCCAGGTGCTCGTCGCCCTGGTCACCCCGTTCACCGCCGACGGCGAAGTCGACTGGGCCGGCGTCGAGAAGCACATGAACGACGTCATCGAGGCGGGCGCGGACGGCATCGTCGTCACCGGCACCACCGGCGAGACCAGCACCCTCACCGACCCGGAGAAGGTGCGCCTCGTCGAGGTGGGCAAGGACGTCGCCGCGGGCCGCGCGAAGATCATCACCGGCGGTGGCTCCAACGAGACCGCCCACGCCATCGAGCTGTATCGGAAGAGCGAGAAGGCGGGCGCCGACGGCGTCATGATCGTGACGCCGTACTACAACAAGCCCACCCAGGCGGGCATCCTCACCCACTTCCGGCTGATCGCCGACGCGACCGACCTGCCGGTGATCCTCTACGACATCCCCGGCCGCACCGGGGTGCCCATCCGCTACGAGACGATCCT
>DATCMN010000397.1:0-5471 GCA_036563405.1 Naasia sp.
AGCCTCCGGCGAGGCGGCTGCCGGCTGGTCGAGGCGCTCCGTATCGCCCTCGGAGGAGGCCGGCGCGCGGTTCTCCTCGGCCCGGCGGTCCGGCTGGGGCTCGGGGTTCTGCGGCGTCTCGGTCATGGTGGTGCTCCTCTCGAACGACCATCAGCATGATCGTCGATCCTGTGGCGACTGTAAGCCGCTACTGAGGAGAAGCTGGCGCTTCCCTATGGAAGCCCTAGCAACCGGGACCGCTCCCGCATTCCCCGTCGACCAGCATCGTCGCCGCGGTGACGACCTGAACACGCACCGGTCCGGTGCTCACCTGCAGCTCCCCGACGACCGGGGACCACGCCGGGCCGAGGAACCGGTACTCCGCGCGGTAGGTGACGGTGAGCTGGACGCTCATCGTTCCGCGCGCCCGATACACGTGACTGGTGGGGGTGGGATCGAACTGCTCGAGGCCGTGAGCCTCCCACGTGGAGCCGGGTTCGGCGAGGGTGCGGGCGGTGCCGTCGCCGTGGCTCCAGTCGAACGCGACAGGGGTGAAGCGCACCTCCGCTGGGGCGCCGAGCAGCGTCCCCGGGACGACCTCCTGCGGCGCATCCGCGACGAAGTTCACCGGCAGGTCGACGACCGCCCAGCCGTTCGGTTGGGTGGCGAGCGTTGGCGGGACAGGGCGGAACGACGCGATGTCTACGAGCGTGATCGGCTGCCACGGGATGTCCGTGCCGTCCAGGGTCACGGCGAAGTCGTTGCGGCACAGCTCGGCGACGGCGAGCGCATCAGCACTGCCGCAGTCGGCCGCGTTCCGGTAGACGAACTCGACGTCGTCGACCGTGACGCCTCCCCCGCCGGGCTCTCGGAGCCCGTCCTGCACCCCACCCCCGCGCGCCTCGGCAGAGACGTCGACGTGGTCGCCCGCGACAGCTCCGGAGGAAGAGGGCGAAGGGCAGCCGCCGAGAACCGCGCCCAGCCCGAAGCACCCAGGCGTAGCAGACGCCGTTGCAGAACTCGTCGCTGCAACGATGAGCGCTAGCAGAAGTTGTCGCCTTGCCATACCTGGCTACTTTCGAGCACTAGTTCTTCGAGAGCGGAGCCGACCCAGGTCTGTTCCAGGGGAAGGCGATTTTCCCTTTCCGGCGGCGTCACGTCAGAGCCTGATGAATCGATTACCCGCACATGTGAGACGTCAAGGCACACGTAGTTGATCACTCGGATCCCCCCGATACCGGACGACGCTGTCTGCAGCTCAAGGGTGTCGAAGGAGGTCGTCCCCTCCGTACGCCAACCGTTGGACTTGAGGATCCCCGCGTCACGCCTGTGCTGCTCGAGCACCTCGGGCGCGACCATGTCCTGCACACGGTCTACCCGTTCTCCGCCCTCCGCGCCGATAGTGTCGATCGTCGCCAGATACGTCTGCAGGGCGAATTCCAGTGCCTCACTAATCGCTTCTTCACTCGCTGGAGAATGAGAGATAGTGGGGCTCGGCGTGGGCACAGCAGGTGATCCAGCACACCCGCCGAGGGCGAGCACGACGGCGAGCGGTATCACTGCTCGCCAGGCCCGCCCGCGCATGCGCCCACGCTAGGGCACCTCCTGCCGCACCCGGCACCCTGTCCACAGGGGCGGCGCGGGTAGCGTTAAGGACTGTGACGGTGGAGGGTTCTTGGAAGCGCGCGGCGCACGGCGCACTGCTGCTCGCGCCGGACGGCAGTGCGGCGCCGACCATCTTCGCCGAGATGAGCGACCTGGCCCGCCGCACCGGCGCCATCAACCTGGGTCAGGGCTTCCCCGACTACGACGGCCCGGCAGAGGTGCTCGAGGCGGCGCGTGCGGCTATCGCGTCGGGCTTCAATCAGTACCCGCCCGCGATCGGCTACGCGGTACTTCGGGAGGCGATCGCCGAGCATCAGAAGCGGTTCTACGGGCTCGACGTCGACCCGGATAGCGAGGTGCTCGTCACCGCCGGTGCTTCCGAGGCGCTGGCGGCCGCGCTGCTGGCGCTCGTCGACGAAGGCGACGAGGTGGTCACCTTCGAGCCGTTCTACGACCTGTACGGCGCTGTCATCGAGTTGGCCCGCGGAGTGCACAAGACCGTGCCGCTGCGCCGCCCCGACTTCCAGCCGGACCCCGACGACCTGAGGGCGGCTGTCTCCGATCGGACCCGGGTCATCGTCGTCAACGACCCGCACAACCCCACCGGTTCGATGCTGACCCCGGAACTCCGGACGCTGCTCATCGAGCTGGCGCATCAGCACGACGTGATCCTCGTCACCGACGAGGTGTACGAGCACCTCGTCTACGACGGTGGGCGCCACGTGCCGCTCGCCTCCCTGCCGGGCGGGCGGGAGCGCACCATCGGCGTCTCGTCGGCCGGCAAGACGTTCAGCACGACGGGCTGGAAGATCGGCTGGCTCACCGCGCCCGAAGAGCTGCTTCGGGCGGTGCTCGCCGTGAAGCAGTTCCTCACCTTCGTGAACGGTGGGCCGTTCCAGCCGGCGATCGCCGCCGGGCTACGGCTGCCCGACTCCTACTTCGCCGGGATCGCGGACGACCTGCAGCGCAAACGGGATCTGCTGGCGACCGGTCTCACCGCTGCGGGCTTCGAGGTGACGATTCCGCGCGCCGCCTACTTCATCGTGGCGGATGCGGCTCCGCTCGGAGTGGAGGATGCGGCGGCTTTCTGCCGCCGCCTGCCGGAGCTGGCCGGGGTGGCAGCCGTCCCCATCTCCGCCTTCTGCCACCCGGAGAACGTCGGCGACTACCGATCCCTGGTGCGCTTCGCGTTCTGCAAGGAGCTCGACGTCCTGGAGCGCGCCGCAACCCAGCTGGCCACCCTCCCCCACTGACGCCTCCCCCGGCTGCGCACTCGCCCTCAACAGGACGACCCGCCCTCCAACAGGCGAGAACATGCCCGTTCGGCCTGTTGGAGGGCGAGTCGTCCTGTTGAGGGCAGGTCAGCGGCGGGCCGGCGAGTCTCCGCTAGGGTGCGCCGCCGGATTGCAGCGGCACGGAGGGCGGCCCCGGGGACATTGCAGGGCCGCAACGCACGCCTGCACCCGCCTCGAGGCCGCCGGTGTCTTCGCCAGCATCGACCCCATGTCCACCACCTCGTCCCTCTCCCGCCCGCCCCAACTCCTGCCATCCGAGGTCCCGCCGACCACGCCGCGGCAGCGGGCCGCAGCGAAGCGCGGTCTGCTGATCGCCGGCCTCGTCTCGCTCGCCATGCAGGTCGTCGGCGCGGCCATCTCCATCGGGGCCGCGCTGCCCGCGCAGGTCGCGTTCGGCGACACCCTGCTCGACCCGGCCGACGCGACCCCCGCCCTCGTCGCGCAGGAGTTCCTCACCAAGGGCACCGCCCTCGCGCCGCCCGTGTTCCTCACCATCGCGTTCGCGGTGATGCTGTTCCTCGCCACCCGCCGCCGCGCCGCGGGCGTCGTCGGGGCGGTCCTGCTCACCGTGCTGAGCGTGCTGTTCACCGTGGCGACGCTCGGCGAGTACGCGAACCCCGACCGGTTCCCGGACTTCTCCAGCACCGCCTACCTGCTGCTGCTGATCCTGAATCAGATCACCATCACCGCGACGATCCTGTTCGGGGTCGCCGCGGTGGTGGCCGCATTCCGCAACCGGACCCGACGCGCCCGCTGACCATGCCCGAGTTGCCGGTTCCGGCTGCCAAGTCGCCGAGTCGACAGCCTAAACTGCCGAGTCGCGATCGCGGTTCGCGTCAGCTGAGGGGCGGATCCGCCTGCACGCGGAATCGGCGCAGGTTGAGGGCGGGATTCTTCGCCCGCACGTCGGCGAGGCGCTGACGGGAGATCCAGGCGACCGCAACGTCCGTCGCCTCGCCGATCTCGACCATGTGCACGCCCATCGGGCCGACGATGAGGCTGTTGCCCACCCCGATCGGCGGCGCCTGATCGGCCGCCGCGATGTAGATCGTGTTCTCGATCGCACGGGCGGTGACGAGGGTCCGCCAGTGGTGCTCCTTCAGCGGCCCGCGCACCCACTCCGCCGGGACGAGCACCAGCTCCGCACCCGCGTCGACGAGGCGCCTGGTCACCTCCGGGAAGCGGATGTCGTAGCAGGTCTGCATGCCGACCCGGATGCCGTTCACCTCGAAGATCTGCGGATCCTCGATCTCGCCCGGCACCACCCAGTCGCTCTCCCGCTGCCCGAACGCGTCGTAGAGGTGCAGCTTGCGGTAGGTCGCAACCAGGCCGCCGCCGTTCACGGCGACCAGCGTGTTGGAGAAGCGCGGCCCCTGACCCACCTGCTCCACCATGCCGGCGACGATCGTGGCGCCGAGGCGCCCCGCGAGCTGGGTGAGCGAACCGACGAATCGTCCGTCGAGGCCTTGCGCGTTGCGCGAGAAGCTCCCGTCCATCGGGTCGGAGAAGTACATGGAGTACTCGGGGAACACCACCAGGGAGGCGCCCCGCCGCACGGCGAGGTGCGCGAGCCCGGTGATCCGGTCGAGGTTCTCCACGGCGTCGCGGCCCGGCGCGAACTGCGCCACCGCGACTCCCAGCTGGGCGTCGGCGCTCATGCAGTCAGCCTAGTCGCGGGGTCTCACCGGCCGCCGCCCCCACCTCCGCCGCCACCGCCGCCCGAGAAGCCGCCGCCGGAGGACCCGCCGAAGCTGCTGCTCATGCCGCTGCCGGAGTAGGAGGAGGATCCGCTCGAGGTCGACGGAGGGTGCGTCGCCGCGCTCGCCGACGACGCGAAGCCGTGCAGGTCGAGGCTCGCGAGCGGCGACCGGGAGACGAACCACTCGTTCTCCGCGCCGGTGTCGGCGTACCGGGCGCGGAGCACCTCCACCCACTGGTCCTCCACGTTCCAGAGGATCGCGTAGGGCAGGAGCCGCTCGTACAGCCGCACCACGTCGCTCTTCCCCGGCCCGTCCACGCGGAGCGCGCCGACCGGCGACTGCAGCATCCGGAACCTGTCCTCCTCGGCGAGGGCGAGATAGTCGCGCATGCCGAGCAGGTGATCGCGCAGGTCCGCACCCGCGTCCGTCAAGGCATCGCGGCGCGACGAGAATCCCGCCGTGACCGCCCAGACGACCCAGGCCGCGAGGATCTCGACGACGAGCAGGGGGTGCAGCGCACCGGCGAACGCGGCGAGGACGCCGAGCAGCGTCAGGAGGAGGGCCACGCCGCCGGCGACCGAACGGAATGCCCGCGCCGGTCCGGCAGGCGTCGTTCGGCGGAGCCCCGACTCTCGCGCCCGGTCCTTCGGATCGGCGAGCCCCGCGAGCAGTGACTTGCCGTGCGCGGACAGCTTGCCGAGCACGCGGCCCTTGCCGGGCTCCAGCTCCTTGCCGAACAGCACGCGGAGGACCTTCCCCTCGTCCTCGGTAGCGCCGGCCGGGCTTCGGAGGCGCAGCGCGTACCGCATGGCGGCGGAGACCTCGGTCCCCCGGTCCTCGACCTGCACCATCCGACGCACGGCGAAGTCGACGAACTGCGCGGCCATCGCAT
>DATCMN010000399.1:0-2458 GCA_036563405.1 Naasia sp.
CCGAATGGCGGCCTTATCCCACCCGCTCTGGGGGTACATGTCAGGGGGACAGGCCTGACATAGTTTCGATCATGATCTGGGGGATCGTGATCGGGGCAATAGCCCTCTGGCTGCTCGTCAGCGTGGTGCTCGGCGTGCTCATCGGCCGCAGCGTCCGAATAGCCGACGCCCACCGCGCCGACCAGGATTTCGTCATCGCGCTGTCCAGGAACAACGGTCCGGGGACGACGCGCACGACGCGCATCGCCCCGACCGCACCAGTGGCGCCGCGCGCCGCCTCGCTCGTCTGAGCCACCCGCCGGCTTCCTTCCCAGCAGCGGAACCGGGTCCCGGCCACGTGTCAAGGCCCACCCCGGAGGTCCCCGGTTTCCGGAGCCCTCGGCTTACGCTTCCTGTGTCCCGAGGAGGCCAGGATGCACGACAATTCCCGCAGCGACATCGCCGATGACGCCACCCGTCCCATGTGCGCCACTCACTTCAGCGCCATGCGCCTTGAGTCGATCGGATGGACGTGCATGAGCTGCGACAGCGAGAAGCTGCTCAGCGCCTGACCCACCCGAGGCGGGCATCGCTCCGCCGAAGGCTAGAGCCCGAGTTCCTCGAGCGCCTCGTCCATCCGGGCCGCCATCAGGGCGTAGCCGTCGTCGTTCGGGTGCAGACCGTCTGAGGCCATCAGGTCCGGCCGGCCCTCGAGCCAGCGCGATGCGCCCCGGATGTAGTCCGCACCGATGCGCTCAGCAGCATCGCGGACCCAGCCGATGATCACCCCGACCGATTCCGGCCGCTCATCCGTGTACCAGAACGGCTCGACCACGATGAATCGCGCATCCGGCAGCGCGGTCGACAGTCGCTGGAGATCCGCGTCGATCTGCGCCCTGATGTCCGCTCGGGCGAAGTCATAGCTGAAGTTGTCGTTGAGGCCCATCGTGACGAAGACGATGTCCGGGTCCTGTTCGACGATGAGGCTGGGCAGGTCCCCGCTGTTCTCGCCGTATGCGCTCCGATTGTTGATGAAGCCGAGACCGTTCACGCTCGGGTTGAACTCCCGCCACCCCCGGTCCGCGCAGATGATCGTCGACCAGCGCTTCTCCTCGTCCGTCGCGCCCGTGCCGAGCGTGTAGGAATCGCCGTAGAAGGCGACCAGCTGGCCGCTGCCCTCAGGCGCTGCCGGTGCGGAGGCGGCGCACCCGCCCAGGGTGAGGGCGGCGCTCCCGACGACAGCGGCGGCGATCAGTCGGCGGAGCATGCTCGGTATTCGGAGCGCGTGCGGCCGGCCGATTGATCGGGCGTCGAGCGGGTCACAGTGGTCCCGGCGCGTAGGCGTACTCGCCCGCGGCGAGCGGCACGTCCGGCGTGCCGGAGACGATGAGCGAGGCGCGCTCCCATGGGCGATCGCTTTCCAGGAACCGTAGCTCCTCGCCCATCCACTCGTGCCAGAACGCCAGTGATTCCTCGGCGTCGCCGTTGATGCCGGCCGCCACGTCGCGCTCGACTCCGCGGCGCTTCGCCTCCACGAAGTCGGATTGCACCCAGATGCGGAGGTCCAGCAGGTGCGCGACGCCCTGCGAACTGGCGCCGACGCCCTCGACTATGACCACCTCGGCGCCGGCCGGGACCGTGATGAAGCCCCGACGGCCGTGCTCCCGCCAGGCGGGCGGCTGGAAGTGCACATCAGCGCCGACATGCAGGGGAAGCAGGATCCCGTCGCGGAGCAGGTGCTCCCAGCCGAAGTAGGGGGCGTGCCACGCGATGTCGTCGGTGTGCACGATCTCCGAGTTCGGGATCTCGGCGTGCAGGGTCTCGGCGAGGGTGGACTTGCCGGACGCGCTGCGACCGTCGATCGCGATGATCCGGGGCCGACCGTGCACGAACTTCGCAGCCTCCAGGACCGCCGAGGTCAGCTCCGCGGCACTCAGCGTCTCCCACTGCGGAACCATCGGCTCCGCCTGCGGCGTTGATGTCATGGTCGTCCCCCTCGTCGCCCGACGAGGCGGGTACGGCGTCAGGCTAGCCGCCGATGTCGGGCGCGGAATCCGGGGTTGCGACGGACAGGTGACGACAACCGTGCGAGAGGAGGATGCTGGGCGCCATGTTGCGCTCCTCATTCCCCATCCTCGAAGTGCCCGACATGGCCGCCGCCCTTCGGTTCTACGGCGACGTCCTCGGCGGCGAAGTCGTGTACCGGTTCCCGCCGGAGGGCGAAACGGTGTACCTGTCGCTCGCGGTGGGCGGTTCCTCCCTCGGCATCGGCCTGGCCGACGGGCCACGCGCTGAAGCGGCGTCCGCCCCCGTCGTCCTGTGGATCTACGTCGACGACGTCGATGCGGCTACCGAGGCCGCGCGTGCGGCGGGTGCCACAGTGCTGGAAGAGCCGGTCGACCAGGTGTGGGGTGAGCGGGTGTCCCTGGTCGCCGATCCTTTCGGTCTTCGCGTGCGTCTCGGCCAGGAGCCGCGCGCC
>DATCMN010000409.1:0-4462 GCA_036563405.1 Naasia sp.
CGCGACGAGAACAAGAACACCGACGGCGACCCGATGATGAAGGCGCAGCGGCGCGCCAAGCAGCTCAGCATGTCGAGGAACCGCATGATGGCCGCCATCGCGGGGGCCGACGTGGTGATGCTGAATCCCACCCACGTCGCCGTCGCGCTCAAGTACGAGCCCGGCAAGAGCGCGCCCCGGGTCGTCGCGAAGGGGGCCGGCGAGGTCGCCGCACGGATCCGCGAGAAGGCGGCGGAGGCGCGCGTGCCCATGGTGCAGGACATCCCGCTCGCTCGATCGCTCTACGCGGCGTGCGAGGTGGGCCAGGAGATCCCGGTCGAGCTCTACGGAGCCGTCGCGCGGGTGCTCGCCTTCGTGATGTCGCTGAAGTCGCGCGGCGCGTCGGTCGGCGTCCACCGCCTCGCATCGGCCGCGGCATGAGAGGAATGCTCCGATGAGAAGAACAGCGACGGCGATCGGCATCCCCATCGGGGTGGTGGCGATCATCATGCTGCTGGTCGTGCCGGTGCCCGCCTGGCTGCTCGACCTGCTGATCACCGTGAACATCCTGTTCGCGCTCGTGATCCTGCTCACCACGATGTTCGTGAAGAAGCCGCTCGACTTCTCGATCTTCCCGTCGCTGCTGCTCGTCGCCACCCTGTTCCGGCTCGGCATCAACGTCGCCTCCACCCGCCTGGTGCTCGGCGAGGCGCACGCCGGGCAGGTCATCCAGGCCTTCGGCCAGGTCGCCGTAGCCGGCAACCTCATCATCGGCGCCGTGGTGTTCCTCATCCTGGTGATCATCCAGTTCGTCGTGGTCACGAAGGGCGCGGAGCGCGTCGCCGAGGTGGGCGCGCGCTTCACCCTCGACGCCATGCCCGGCAAGCAGATGGCCATCGACGCCGACCTCAACTCGGGTCTCATCACCGAGCAGGACGCCCGCCGCCGCCGCACCGAGGTGAGCGCCGAAGCCGACTTCTACGGCGCGATGGACGGTGCGAGCAAGTTCGTCAAGGGCGACGCGATCGCCGGCATCATCATCATCATCGTCAACCTCGTCGGCGGCATCGCGATCGGCATGCTGCAGAAGGGGATGAGCGTCGAGGACGCCGTCAGCACCTACAGCCTGCTGACCATCGGCGACGGGCTGGTCACGCAGATCCCGGCCCTGCTGATGGCGGTCTCCACCGGCATGATCGTGACCCGCTCGGGCGCGGAGTCGGAGATGGGGGAGACCGCCTCCGGGCAGCTCGCCCAGTCCCGGATGGCGCTGATGATCGCGGGCGGAGCCTCCATCGCGATGGGCTTCATCCCCGGCATGCCGATCGTGCCGTTCCTCCTCGTCGGCATCGTGCTCCTCATCCTCGCCCAGCGCGTGAAGACCGCGGCGAAGGCCAAGGAGGCGGCGGACGTGGCCGCGGCGGAGGCGGAGCGGGCCGGGCCGTCGGAGACGACGGAGGACCTCGTCGAGCAGATGCGGGTGCACGCGCTCGAGATCCAGCTCGCCGCCGACCTCGTCGACCTCGTGTCCGGGGTGAGCGACGACCTGCTCGCGCGCGTGAAGTCGCTGCGCCGCCGGATCGCGATGGAGCTCGGCATCGTGGTGCCGCCCGTGCGCACCCGGGACAGCATCGAGCTGCCGCCCTCCACCTACGTGATCCGCGTGGCCGGCGTCGAGGTGGGTCGCGGGCAGGCGCCCGTCGGCCGCGTGCTCGCGCTCGGCGACGCCCTCGACTCCCTGCCCGGCGTGCCGACGGTTGAGCCGGTGTTCGGCCTCGCCGGCAAGTGGGTGCCCGCGGAGATGCGGCACAGCGCGGAGCTGACCGGCGCCACGGTGATCGACCGGGGCAGCGTCGTCATCACCCACCTGTCCTCGCTGATCACCGCGAACGCCGCCCGCCTGCTCAGCCGTGAGGACGTGCGCGTGCTCACCGAGGGCGTCAAGCAGGTGAGCCCCGCAGCCGTCGACGAGCTCATCCCCGGGATGCTCACCCTCGCCGAGGTGCACCGTGTGCTGCAGGGCCTCCTCGCCGAGCGGGTGCCGATCAACGACCTCTCCCGGATCTACGAGGCGCTCACCCTGCGTGCGCGCGTCTCGACCGACCCGGAGGGGCTCGTCGAGGCGGCCCGCCTCGCGCTTGGCCCCGCGCTCGTCGCCTCCCACCTCGACGACCGCACCCTGCGGGTCATCATGATCGATCCACCGCTCGAGCAGAACATGCTGGAATCCCTGCGGCCCAGCGAGGCGGGCACCCAGATCCTCTTCGACGCGAACCGCCTCGAGGCGATGATGGGCTCGCTCCGCTCCGCCGTGCAGAACGCGGAGAACCACGGCTGGGCGCCCGTGCTGGTCTGCGCGCCCGCCCTGCGGCCCGCCGTCCGGCGACTCGTCGCCCCACAGTCCGGCGGCCTGCCGGTGCTGTCCTACCAGGAGGTGACGACGTCCGACGTCGCCATCGAGACAGTCGGAGTGGTGCGTGCCCTCGATCCGATTCCGGCTTGACCGGCCGACGCTCGCCGGCCTCGCCGAGCGGGTCCGGGCCGAGTACGGCCCCGGCGCGCGCGTCGTCGCCACCGAGGAGTCGCTGAGCGGCGGCATCGGCGGCTTCTTCGCCAAGCGGGTCATCGACGTGACAGTCGAGCTGCCGGATCCCGGTGTGCACGCGGAAGGCCACAAGTTCGACACCCCCGCCCGGGTCGGGCTCGCCCGCCTCCTCGACGCCGCCGAGCAGGAGGAGGGCGGCGTGCTCGCCGCCGCGGAGCCGCCCGTATCCACGGAGAGCGTCGACTTCGCCCGAGTGCTCGACTCGCTGCGCACGGGCGTCGGCCCGGGCTCTCCACCGCATCCGGCGCCCGCGCCGCCCGGCGCCGACGAGTTCCCCCGGCCTGTCCGGCTCCCCTTCCCTCCCACGGGGCCTGTCGAGCTGCCCGCCCCGTTCCTGGCGGCCGCCCTGCGCGCAGCTCCTCCCCTCCTGCGCGGCCCCGGCGACCTCGTGATCGTCGCCGGCCTCGGCGACGACGCCGTCCGGGTCGCGCACGGGCTCGCCGCCTCGGCCTCAGGCCGCGCCTTCGTCTGCGACGGCGGCTCCGTGAGCGGCAACACGCGGCGCCGGGTTGAGGACCGCCGCAGCGCGAACGCGGCCCGGGCCTACGGCGTGCAGAGCGGCCAGCCCGTGATCGTGGCCTACGGACTCGGTATCGGCGACCCGGCCGACCCGCGCATCTCGGCGCTCCCCGGGATCGGTGGCGACCAGCTCTGGGCGGCCGTCGACGCGTCCCGGAAGACGGCCGACACCGCGCGCTGGCTCAACGCTCTGCGGACCCGTGCCGACGTCGCGGCCCTCGGCGTGTTCTCCGGCCGGCACACCGCCTCCCCGGAGTCGGTCGCGGAGCTGGGTGTGCCCCAAGGCTGGTCGGATGCGGTGGGATAGGCTGGCTCGATGCTGGTCCTGACGCGCAAGAAGGGCGAGCGGGTGATGATCGGCGACGACATCGTCGTCACCGTCATCGACGTGCGCGGCGACGGCGTGCGGATCGGCTTCGACGCCCCGCGCGGCGTCCCCATCCAGCGTGCGGAGGTGCTCTCCGCCGTCACCGCCGCCAACACCGAGGCCGCGAAGCTCGGCGAGGCCGAGGGCGACCGCCTCGTGGGCCTCCTCAAGAAGCCGGCGCCCGAGCCCGAGAAGTAGAGAGCGCCGGTCCCATGGCCGACTCCGCACCCGCGCCGCGCACTCCGGACGCCCGGATCGTCGCGCTGCTCACCACCGTCGCGTGGGTCACGGTGGTGGTGGCCCTGTTCGGGCTGATCTACCTCGTCACCGGCCTCGACGTCGTGCCGTTCGCCGACGCGGGACCGCTGCTCGGCCCGATCACAGTCGCCATCGGCGGCGCGATCCTGGGGCTCCTCTGCGTGCGCATCGTGCGGGCGGCGACCCCCGCCGGGCAGACCTTCGTGGGGGCGGCCGCCGGGGTGTACCTCGGCATGCTCCTCGCCGGCACGCTGCTCTACACCGTGCTCGCCGCCGACCCGGGCGCGCTGCTCGAGTACCCGCTGACCTCCGCGACCAGCCCCTTCACGGTGGGTGCCGCGGTGCTCGGCGGGCTCGGAGGGCTGGCCGCGCGCGCGGTCGCGCGCAGCGATCGGACCGGGGTCGACCGGCCGCGCTGGCCCTGGGAGGAACCCGGGGACGAGTGAACGGCACCCCGCCGAGCGGGTACCCTGGAAGAGCGCCCGGCGGGCGCCGGTCAGGTTGACCGGGGCAGACCCGGCGGCTACTATTTTCCGGGTGTGTGCCGAGCGCACACCCCCATCTCCCGGCGACGCTGGGCACGATCACGGTCGCACGACCGCCTGCTGCCCCACCGCCATACACATCCACCAGCGATATGAGTTTTCACCCGTATTGCAAGGAGGAGCCCGGCCGCGTGCCGGGCGGAGCACCGAGCAGTACGACAACGAGGAGCCATTCAGTGCCAACCATCC
>DATCMN010000413.1:0-5039 GCA_036563405.1 Naasia sp.
CCGAGCAGGTCGTCCGCCTCGACGACGCCGACCGCGGCGCCCGCGAGGTCGTACTCGTCCGGCCCGAGAAGGCCCGGGTGCTCCGCGGTCTCGCCGCCGACGAGCGCCGTGCCGGTGGCGGCGCAGGCGTTCGCGACTCCCGCGACGATCTCCGCGATCCGCTCCGGGACGAGCCTGCCGCACGCGATGTAGTCGGTGAGGAACAGCGGCTTCGCACCGACCACGACGATGTCGTCGACGATCATGCCCACCAGGTCCTGGCCGATGGTGTCGTGCTTGTCCAGCGCCTGCGCGATCGCGACCTTGGTGCCCACCCCGTCGGTGCCGCTCGCGAGCAGCGGGCGGCGGTAGCCGAGCAGCGCGGATGCGTCGAACAGGCCCGCGAAACCCCCCACCCCGCCGAGCACTTCCGGCCCGTGGGTGCGGGCGACGGCGGCCCGCATCAGCTCCACTGCGCGGTCCCCCGCGGCCGTATCCACCCCGGCGGCTGCGTAGCTGTCGCCCATCGCGTCTCTCCGTTCACGGCCTGCATGGCAGACTGGGTCGGTAAGCCCCCACTCTAGAGTCTGGAGCCCATGCCCCCATGTGCGGCATCGTCGGCATCGTCTCGTCCGGACCGGTCAACCAGTTCGTCTACGACAGCCTCCTTCTCCTCCAGCACCGGGGCCAGGATTCGACCGGTATCGCCACGGTCGACGGCAGCACCCTGCACATGCGCAAGGCCGCGGGTCAGGTGCGCGAGGCGTACCGCACGCGCGACATGCGCGCACTGCCGGGCACGATGGGCCTCGGCCACGTCCGCTACGCCACGAAGGGCTCGGCGCGGAACGAGGAGGAGACCCAGCCGTTCTACGTGAACGCGCCCTACGGCATCGTCCTCGTGCACAACGGCAACCTCACCAACACCCGTGAGCTGACGGACGAGCTGTACCGGGTGGACCGCCGGCACCTCAACACGTCGAGCGACACCGAGCTGCTCATCAACATCCTGGCCAACGAGCTGCAGGCGCAGATCTCCGGCACGGACCTCGACCTCGACCAGGTGTTCAACTCGGTGTCCCGGGTGCACGACAGGGTGGAGGGCTCCTACGCCTGCATCGCCCTGATCGCCGGCCACGGTCTCCTGGCGTTCCGGGACCCGTACGGCATCCGGCCGCTGGTCCTCGGCCGCCGCCCGCTCGGCTTCGTCGGCTTCGAGTGGATCGTCGCCTCCGAGTCGGTGGCGCTGGAGAGCCAGGGCTACGAGTTCGTCCGCGACGTCGAGCCCGGCGAGGCGGTGTTCGTCTCGATGAGCGGCGAGCTGCACACCCGCCAGTGCGCGGTCGCGCCCCGCCTGGTGCCCTGCGCCTTCGAGTACGTCTACCTCGCCCGGCCCGACTCGATCATGAACGGCATCTCGGTCTACGACGCGCGACTGCGGCTGGGCAACCGGCTGGCCGACACGATCGAGAAGTTCACGCCCCGAGGCGACATCGACGTCGTCATGCCGATCCCGGACTCCTCCCGCCCCGCCGCCATGCAGGTCGCGCAGAAGCTCGGCATCGAGTACCGGGAGGGCTTCTACAAGAACCGCTACGTGGGCCGGACGTTCATCATGCCCGGGCAGTCCGAACGCAAGAAGAGCGTGCGGCAGAAGCTGAACGCGATGGGCAGCGAGTTCCAGGGCAAGAACGTGCTCATCGTCGACGACTCGATCGTGCGGGGCACGACGAGCAAGGAGATCGTCGACATGGCGCGCCTCGCGGGTGCCAACAAGGTGACGTTCACCTCGGCGGCGCCGCCCGTCCGCTTCCCGCACGTGTACGGCATCAACATGCCGTCCCGCCGTGAGCTCGTCGCCTACGACCGCCGCATCCCCGAGATCGCACAGGAGATCGGCGCCGACTACCTGATCTACCAGGAGGTCGCGGACATGAAGTCGGCGATCCTCGAGGGCTCCCAGGTGACGGAGCTCGAGATGAGCTGCTTCGACGGGCACTACGTGACCGGCACGGTCACCGAGGAGTACCTCCGCTGGGTGGAGAACACACAGCTCAGCTGACCGGCCGGCGACGGGTCAGGAGGCGGGAGGGCCGTCTCCGGGCCGAGGCTCGCCGTCGGAGGTCTGCGGGCCTTCGCGAGTCCTCGGGCTGTCGGAGGCCTGGGGCTCGTCAGGAAACTCCGAGCCGTCGGATGTCTCCGCCCCGTCCGCAGCCCCGGCACGTCCCAGTTCCCGCTCCGCCGCGACGGTCCTCGCCCGCCGGGACGACGCCCGGTCGACTACGAGGGCCACGACCGCGCCGAGCAGGGCCCCCACTGTCGCGAAGATCAGCAGGAGGAAGCCGAACACCTGCGAGCGCGGGAACTCCGGGTTCTCGGGGAAGGCGAAGGTGAGGATCAGCGTCGCGAGCAGCCCGGCGATCACGCCGGTCGTCGCGAACGAGCCGATCCGCGGCGAGCGCCGCACGCGCACCTCGCGCCTGTCGCCTCCGGGGGCGTCCGGGGTGCTCATGGCCGGCGCTCCAGGCGGGCGATCTCGGGCAGGGGCAGCACCTCGCTGAGGTCCGCCCGGGAACCGGACGCCGACACCCGGGCCGCCTGGACGGCTTCGGGCCAGGTGGCGCGGCCGGCGGCGAGGTCGAGCCATGTCGCCGCGTCCGTCTCCACCACGTTGGGCGGGGTCCCCCGCGTGTGCCGGGGCCCGGCGATGCACTGCACAGCACCGAACGGCGGCACGCGGACCTCGACGGTGTTCCCCTCCGCGCGCTCGGCGAGCCGCTGCAGCGTGTAGCGGACCGCCGTGGCGAGGGCCGGACGGTCGGCGTCCCCGGCGAGCGCGGCGAGCACGGCCAGCTCGCCTTCCTCGGCGGGGATCCTCGCGCGTGCCACCCCTCAACGCTAACCGCTCCCGGGTCTGCCGCGGGTCGTGCGGACGAGTCCCGACGGCGCGCGGGGGTGCGGATGTCCGCAGGACCCGCGTCGACTGCGGGGGCGGAAGCGGCCGGGAGGCGGCGCGAGCGGCGCACTAGCCTGGACGGGTGCGGATCCTCGTCCTCGGCTCCGGCGCTCGCGAGCACGCGATCGTCGACTCCCTGCTCGCCGACCCGGCAGGCCACGACGTCACGGTGTGGCCCGGCAACGCCGGGATCGCCGCTGTCGCGCGCTGCATCGACGCGGGCTCGATCAGCGACCCCGAGACTGTGGCGGCGTCGGTGCTCGCCGACGACATCGACCTCGTCGTGGTGGGGCCCGAGGCACCGCTGATCGCCGGTGTGGCCGACGCCATCCGCGAGCGCGGCATCCCCGTCTTCGGGCCGGGGCGCGCTGCCGCCCGGCTGGAGGGCAGCAAGGCGTTCGCGAAGCGGATCATGGCGGACGCCGGGATCCCGACGGGGCGGGCACTCCGGGCCGGGACGCTCGAGGAGGCCGAGGCGGCCCTCGACGAGTTCGGCGCCCCGCACGTGGTGAAGGCGGACGGGCTCGCCGCGGGCAAGGGCGTCCTCGTCACCGCCGACCGCGACGCGGCCCTCGCCCACGCGCGCGCCTATCTCGAGGAGGGGTCGGTGCTCGTCGAGGAGCACCTCACGGGCGAGGAGGTCTCGCTCTTCTTCCTCTCCGACGGCTCGACGGTTCTGCCGCTCAGCCCCGCGCAGGACTACAAGCGGCTGCGCGATGGAGATGAGGGCCCGAACACCGGCGGGATGGGCGCCTACTCGCCGCTGCCCTGGCTCGACTCGGCGTTCGGCGGCGAGCGTGCCTTCGTCGAGCGGGTGCGGGATTCCATCGCCCGGCCGGTGGTCGCCCAGCTGGAGAGGGAGGACACCCCGTTTATCGGCCTCCTCTACTGCGGGCTCATCGTCGACGGCGACGACATCCGCGTCATCGAGTTCAACGCCCGCTTCGGCGACCCGGAGACCCAGGTCGTCCTGCCGCGGCTGACCACCCCCCTCGCGCCCCTGCTGCTCGCGGCCGCCCGCGGGGAGCTCGGCAGCACCCCGGACCCCGAGTTCTCGCCGCGTGCGGCCGTCGGGGTGGTCGTCGCCAGCGAGGGCTACCCCGAGGCGCCGATCGTCGCCCGGACCGTGACGGGTCTTCCCGAAGCTGCGGCCGTCCCGGAGACCCACATCGACCACGCGGCCACCCGCAGAAGCGAGTCCGAGCATTCGCTGCTCAGCTCGGGCGGCCGTGTGCTCACCGTCGTGGCCCTGGGCGACGACTTCGCGGAGGCTCGTGAGCGGGCCTACACCGCAGTCTGCCGGATAGGGCTGGAAGGTGCCCAGCACCGCACCGACATCGCCGAGAAGGTCGCCCGATGACCCCGGTCTTCGACGGCTGGGAGCACGTCTACTCCGGCAAGGTGCGCGACCTCTACCGCACCGCGGACGGCCGCGGCGACCGCATGCTGGTCGTCGCCACCGACAGGGTGAGCGCCTTCGACCACATCCTCGCACCCGGGATCCCCGGCAAGGGCGAGCTCCTCACCCGGCTCAGCATGTGGTGGTTCCGGCACCTGCCCGTCCCGAACCACCTCGTCGACCCCCAGCAGGTGCCGTCGGCGGTCGCCGGCCGGGCCATGCTGGTCCGCTCCCTCGACATGTACCCGATCGAGTGCGTCGTCCGCGGCTACCTGTCCGGCAGCGGCTGGAAGGAGTACCAGGCGACCGGGGCGGTCTGCGGTGTGCCGCTCCCCGAGGGCCTCCGCGACGGCGACCGCCTTCCGGAGCCGATCTACACGCCCGCCTACAAGGCGCCGCTCGGCGAGCACGACGAGAACATCTCGTTCGAGCGCACCGTCGAACTGGTCGGCGAGGAGCGGGCGGCGGAGCTGCGCGACCTGTCGCTCGAGATCTTCGCGATCGCCTCCGGCATCGCCGAGCAGCGCGGGGTGCTGCTGGCGGACACCAAGTTCGAGTTCGGCGCCGACCCCGTGACGGGGGAGACGGTCCTCGCGGACGAGGTGCTGACGAGCGACTCCAGCCGCTACTGGGACGCCGCCGACTGGGTGGCCGGCATCCGCGGCCGCAGCTTCGACAAGCAGATTGTCCGCGATTGGCTCGCCG